>NZ_JASJVC010000009.1:0-85349 GCF_035019905.1 Sphingomonas sp. 10B4
TCGGTCCACATCCAAGCTCTGAATCATACTTCAGCGACAAGCGGAATCCCTCAAATCCGATTTTCCAAACAGCCTCTGAGGCCGTGCAATTGATGAATGATGGTGCGTCAGGCATCATTCCCAAGGCGATGCCGGCCGAATCGATGATAGCCGCCGTCCAGTTGA
The DNA here is from genome assembly GCF_035019905.1 of Sphingomonas sp. 10B4. NCBI lineage: Bacteria > Pseudomonadati > Pseudomonadota > Alphaproteobacteria > Sphingomonadales > Sphingomonadaceae > Sphingomonas > Sphingomonas sp. 10B4. The sequence continues at coordinate 166 of NZ_JASJVC010000009.1, forward strand.
TGCTCTCCGGCCAACGCTTCGCGCCTGCCGACATGCCCGCTTCGACGCATGCGGAAACGAATTTGACCGATCGCGAGATGGACGTCTTGCGGCGGCTGCACGAGGGTGAATCAAATAAGGAGATCGCCAGGGCGCTCGGGATACAGGAGACAACGGTCAAACTGCATCTGCGTTCGCTCGCGCTGAAGCTCGATGCCCGAAACCGGACCGAAATCGTCATCAAATCTCTGAAGTCCGGCGTTTTGTGATCATTCGAGATCGGCCCTCTCGCGATCGCTTGCTCTCGAGCTCCGTGTAATGGCTCGCTCGAGCGCGGACTCGCAAACGTCTATTCGGGAGCGATGGTTCGGATGCGCTGCGAAGGATGTGGCGAGGGGCGATCCTCGCCAGGCATCGCAGCATTGTCCCAGACGTTGCCGGATCGCCTCATCGAGCGGGTAAAGCCGTTGTCGGCCGTCAGTCGCTGGACCTGCGCGCAGGTGTAGCAGCTGCCCGGTCGTAGTGCTGCAGCAGCGCTACGGGTTCGCCCGCTTTGCCTCATACGCCGTTATAAGCGCGGAACCAGTCGACGAAGCGCGGGATGCCGTCCTTGATCGAGGTCGCCGGGCGAAACCCCACGTCGCGTTCGATCGCGCTGATATCGGCGAAGGTCGCCGGCACGTCGCCGGGCTGCATCGGCTGATAATCGCGAATCGCCGCGATGCCGCAGGCTTGCTCGATCGTCGTGATCAGATCCTCGAGCCGCTCCGCCTGGCTGTTGCCGATATTGTAGCGCGCATGCGGTACGAAGCTGCCCCCTGGCTTTTCGAGGCCGTCATCGGCCGGCGGGCGATCGAGCGTGCCGACCACACCCTGGACGATATCGTCGATGAAGGTGAAGTCGCGCATCATGTCGCCGCCGTTGAACACCTTGATCGGCTCGTGCTTGAGGATCGCGTCGGTGAACAGCCACGCCGCCATGTCGGGGCGCCCCCACGGACCATAGACGGTGAAGAAGCGCAGGCCCGTCTGCGGCATGCGATAGAGATGGGCGTAGGTCTCGCTCATCAACTCGTCGGCGCGCTTGGTGGCGGCGTAGAGCGAGACGGGGTGATCGACGCGGTCTTCGAGGCGGAAGGGGACCGAGGTATTGGCGCCGTACACCGAAGAGGAGGAGGCGTAGACCATGTGCACGCCCGGCCGCGCGCGCGCGATCTCGAGCATGTTGAGATGCCCCGCGACATTGGCGCGGATGTATTTGCGCGGATGCGTCAGCGAATAGCGCACCCCCGCCTGCGCCGCTAGGTGGACGATCCCGGTAATCTCATGCCCGGCGAGCGCCGCTTCGAGCGCGTCTTCGTCGGCGATGTCGACGTCGTGAAACGCGAAGCGCGCGTCGCCCTCTGCCTCGCGCACCCAGGCGAGACGATCGTGCTTGAGATCGACGCTGTAATAGGGCTCGAAATTGTCGATCCCGATCACGTCGCGGCCATCCTGCAACAGCCGCCGTGCGACGTGCGCGCCGATAAAGCCGGCCGCGCCGGTCACCACTACCGTCATCCCGATCCCCTTATCCCGCCAAGCGGCTCCGCCCTACACGGCGCGACACACCGCGGATATCCCCGCACGCAGCCGCTGGCATATCGCCGTTGCGCGCGGGCGTCTCCCGCGGCACTCTTGCGCGCCTGAATTTCAACGAAGGCACGCTTCATGACGACGGTGTACGGCATCCCTAATTGCGACACAGTAAAGAAGGCGCGCATCTGGCTCGCCGAGCAGGGCGTCGCCTACGATTTCCATGACTATAAGAAGGCCGGCGTCCCAGAGGCCGAGCTGCGGGGGTGGGTCGATCGGCTCGGCTGGGAGACGCTGCTCAACCGGACGGGGACGACCTTCCGCAAGCTGCCCGACGCCGACAAGACCGATCTCGACGCTGAAAAGGCGATTGCAGTGATGCTCGCCAATCCCTCGACGATCAAACGCCCGGTGCTCGTGCAGGGCGATACGCTGCTGGCAGGCTTCAAGCCCGATACCTATCTATCGGCTGTAACCGCCTAGGAGAGACCGCCATGCCGACTGCACGCTGGAACGACACCGTCATCGCCCAGTCCGACTATACCGTCGTCGTCGAAGGCAACCACTATTTCCCCGCCGACAGCATCGTCGCCGAATATTTCGAGGACAGCGCAACGCATTCGCATTGCCCGTGGAAGGGCGAGGCGAGCTACAAGACGATCGTCGTCGACGGCAAGCGCAACGCCGATGCCGCCTGGTACTATCCCGATCCCAAGCCCAAGGCGGCCGAGATCAAGGACCGCTTCGCCTTCTGGAAGGGCATCGAGGTAAAGTAAGACGATGCCGCGCCGGCGCCCGATGCGGGGCGCTGGCGTCGCATCGCGCGAGGCGCTATTCGCCTTGGCCATGTCCACGACCTTCACGATCGACACCGCGACCAGTCGCGCCAATCCAACCCCGGCGCCGATGAAGCGGCTCACCGTTCCGGCGATCCGCGCCCGCAAGGCGGACGGGCAGGGCGGTGGCGAGCCGCTGGTGATGCTCACCGCCTATACGGTCCGCACCGCGCAGTTGCTCGATCCGCATTGCGATATGCTGCTCGTCGGCGACAGTCTCGGCCAAGTGATCTACGGCCTCCCCTCAACCATTCCCGTGACGCTCGAGATGATGGCCGCGCACGGCGCGGCGGTGGTGCGTGGGAGCTATCACAGCGTCGTCGTCATCGACATGCCGTTCGGCAGCTATGAGGCGAGCCCCGAAAAGGCGTTCGAGAGCGCGGCGTGGTTGCTCAAGCAGACCGGCGCCGCCGCGGTGAAGCTGGAAGGCGGCACGGCGATGGCGCCGACCGTCGCCTTCCTGTCCGAGCGCGGGATCCCCGTGATGGGGCATGTCGGGCTCACGCCGCAGGCGGTCAACGCGCTCGGCGGCTATGGCGCGCGCGGCCGTAGTGCTGCCGAGGCCGCCAAGATCGTCGCCGATGCCAAGGCGGTGGCGGAAGCCGGCGCCTTTGCGGTGGTGATCGAAGGCGTGGTCGAGCCGATTGCGATCCAGATCACGCGCAGCATTGCCTGCCCGACGATCGGCATCGGTGCTTCGGCACAGTGCGACGGGCAAGTGCTCGTCACCGAGGACATGCTCGGCATGTTCGAACGCACCGCGCGCTTCGTGAAGAAGTTCGACGATCTGTCGGGCCGTATTTCCGCCGCGGTAGACCAGTACGCCACCGACGTGCGATCGCGGGCCTTCCCCGGCGTGGAGCAGATCTACGCCCCGAAGGACTAGCGTCCGCACCCGTTTTTTGAACGCTTTTGTTTGGCGGGCGGCGCGGCTAAGGTCCGCGCCTTCCTGCCCTGATCCGATGGAGTTCCCCCTTGGCCGTGCCGCCGAATACCGATGCCGCATTCCTGCGCGAAGTCGACGAGGAACTGCGCCGCGATCAGATGGCGAAGGCGGCGCGGCGTTACGGCGTCGCGGCGATCGCGGTGATCGTGCTCGCGCTCGTCGGTTTTGCCGGCTGGCTGCTGTGGCAGTCGCACGAACAAAGTGTCGCTGCCGATGAAGGCGCGGCGCTCTCGAAGGCGTATGACGATCTCAACGCCGCCAAGCCCGATGCGGCGCAGGGCGAACTGACCGCGCTCGCCCAGTCGCGCGGCGAGGGCTATCGCGCGCTCGCGCTGATGAGCCAGGGCGACGCGCTGCTGCAGAAGAAGGATTTGCGCGGTGCCGCCGCCAAGTTCGGCGCGGTCGCCAGCGACACGTCGATCGGCCAGCCGTTCCGCGAACTCGCGCTCGTCCGCCAGACCACCGCGGAGTTCGATACGGTGAAGCCAGATGTCGTCGTCGCGCGGTTGCGCGGCATCGCGGTCAAGGGCAATCCGTGGTTCGGCAGCGCGGGCGAGCTCGTCGCGATCTCGTATCTGCGGATGGGCCGGCGCGATCTGGCGGGGACGCTCTACGGACAGATTGCGCAAAACCCCGATATGCCCGAAACGATCCGGCAACGTGCGGTTCAGATGGCGGGTATATTGGGCGTCGACGCTGTGGCCGGGTCTAAGGAACAAAAATCGCAATGAAGATGACCAACCGCTACCTCCTGATCGCCGTCTCCGCCGTTGCGCTGAGCAGCTGCGCCGCGTTCAAGGGCAAGAAGAAGACCCCGGTGCTCGGTCAGCGGATCGCGATCCTCGCCAGCGAGAACGACGTCGTTGCCGACAAGACGATCGCGGGCGTCGAAGTGCTCGTTCCGCCCGCCACGGCGAACGAATCCTGGGCGCAGCCGGGCGGCAACCCGTCCAAGGCGCTTGGCCAGGTTGCCCTCGGCACCAATCTTTCGCGCGTCTGGACCGCCGCGATCGACGGCGGCAGCAACCGCCAGCGGCTCGGTGCGGCGCCCGTCGTCGCCGGTGGGCGGCTTTATACGATCGACGTCGATGCGACGATCCACGCTTTCTCCGCGACCACGGGCGCGAAGGTCTGGGCGACCGACATCGCCAAGACCGAGAAGGCCAAGGCCGACAAGAAGGCGCGCGGCGCGCGCTTCGGTGGCGGCGTGAGCTTCGATGAGGGCAAGGTTTTCGCGACCGACGGCCTCGGCGACGTCGTCGCGCTCGAGGCGGCGACGGGCAAGGTGCTGTGGCGCGTCAAGCCGGGCTCGCCGCTGCGCGGGGCTCCGACCGTCGCCAACGGCCAGGTCTATGTGCTCAGCCAGGACAATCAGCTGTTCGCGCTGTCGCAGGCCGATGGCACGGTGGTGTGGAACCAGTCGGGTTCGGTCGAGACGCAGGGCGTGTTCGGCGTCGCGGCGCCTGCGGTCAGCCAGGGGACGGTCGTCGCCGGCTTCTCCTCGGGTGAGCTCAACGCCTATCGCTACGAAAACGGCCGCACGCTGTGGCAGGACGCGCTGTCGCGCTCGACGATCTCGACCTCGGTCTCGTCGCTTGCCGATGTCGATGCCGATCCGGTGATCGACCGCGGGATCGTCTATGCGGTCGGGCAGGGCGGTCGCATGGTCGCGATCGAGATCGATTCGGGCCAGCGGCTGTGGGAGCAGAATTTCGCAGGCATCTCGACCCCGTGGGTCGCGGGTGAGTGGGTGTTCATCGTCACCGACGACGCGCGGCTGGTTTGCCTCGCGCGTGCGACGGGCAAGGTGCGGTGGATCAGCCAGCTGCGCCATTACATGAGCGAGAAGACCAAGAAGGACGGCACCCTCAAGGAAGGCAAGAAGGCCAACCCGGTTACGTGGTTCGGCCCGGTGCTGGCGGGTGGGCGTCTGGTGCTGACCAATTCGGCGGGGCAGATCGTCTCGGCCTCGGTCGACAGCGGCAAGGTCGGTACGGTGATCGAGAACAAGACGCCGTTCACGCTGCCGCCGATCGTGTCGAATTCGACGCTCTATGTGCTCGATCAAAAAGGTCGCGTCGCAGCCTATCGCTGACCTGTTACCCGGTAGTACCGGGCGGGGGTGACGAAACGTTGCGCGTGCCGTAAGGAGCGCGCATGTCCAAAACCCCCGTGGTCGCGATTATCGGCCGGCCGAACGTCGGCAAATCGACGCTATTCAATCGCCTTGTCGGCAAGAAGCTCGCTCTGGTCGACGATCGCCCCGGCGTGACGCGCGATCGCCGTGAGGGCGATGCGACGCTTGTCGGCTTGAATTTCCGTATCATCGACACCGCCGGCTATGAGGACGAGGACGCCGCGTCCTTGCCCGGCCGGATGCGCCAGCAGACCGAGGCGGCGGTGGCGCAGGCCGACGTCGCGTTGTTCATGTTCGATTCGCGCGTCGGGCTGGTGCCGCTCGACGAAGAGATTGCGCGCTGGCTGCGCGGCTCGAAGACCCCGGTGATCCTCGTCGCCAACAAGGCCGAGGGCAAGGCGGGGGCCGACGGCATCCTCGAGTCGCTGTCGCTCGGCTTTGGCGATCCGGTCGAGCTGTCGGCCGAGCATGGCGAGGGGCTGGTCGAACTGTTCGACGCATTGCTTCCCTATATCGAGCCCGAGAAGAACGCCGCTGGCGAAGACATCCCGCACGGCCTCGACGAAGACGAGGAATATGCCCCCGACGCGCCGCTCAAGCTGGCGATCATCGGCCGGCCTAACGCGGGCAAGTCGACGCTGATCAACCAGATCCTAGGCGAGCAGCGCCTCATCACTGGCCCCGAGGCGGGCATTACGCGTGATTCGATCGCGGTCGACTGGATCTGGCACGACCCCGAGCGCGAACATGGCGAGGATGCGCGCAAGGTCAGGCTGATCGATACCGCGGGCATGCGCAAGCGTGCCAACGTTCAGGACAAGCTCGAGAAGCTGTCGGTTGCCGACGCGCTCCACGCGATCGACTTCGCCGAAGTCGTCGTGCTGTTGCTCGACGCGACGCGCGGGCTCGAATCGCAGGATCTTCGCATTGCCGACGCCGCGCTGCAGGAAGGCCGCGCGCTGATCGTCGCGATCAACAAATGGGATATCGCCGAGAACGGCTCGAGCCTGTTCAACGGCATTCGTGGCGCGCTCGAGGAAGGGCTCAGCCAGATTAAGGGCATGCCCGTGCTCACCGTGTCCGGCGCGACCGGCAAGGGCATCGACACGTTGCTCAAGGTCGCGTTCGAGACGCGCGACACCTGGTCGCACCGCGTCGGCACGGGTGAGCTCAACCGCTGGTTCGAGAAGGCGGTCGAGGCCAACCCGCCGCCCGCACCCGGCGGCAAGCGGATCAAGCTGCGCTACATGACGCAGGCCAAGACGCGGCCGCCAGGCTTCGTGCTGTTCGGCACGCGAGTCGATCAATTGCCGATGAGCTATCAGCGGTATCTGATCAACGGTATCCGGCGCGATCTGGGCTTTGGGGCCGTTCCGGTCCGGCTAACCTTGCGGGCGCCGAAGAACCCATTCGATCGCTAATCGAACGGGCAAGTCTTTATCCACACTATTGATTGAACCATTATTCTGCGCTCAATTTTGGTGTTTCCTGCTCGATATCAACCACTCGTTTACTTCAACTGCCTAATATTACGGTAGTGGAGCGGTAGGTCCGTGGGAGGTTGCAGTGGCGGTCGAAGAGAAGGATTTGGTCGACTGGACCGCATTCGCGCGTGCGCGTGCCGAACTGGGCGCCGGGTTCGTACGGATCCTCGGCTATTTTCGCGAAGACGGCGTCAAGTCGGTTGCCGCGATCGAAGCCGCGATGCGCGCTGGCAGCGCCGCCGGGATGGTGATCCCGGCGCATACGCTTAAAGGCGAGGCGCTGCAGTTCGGGGCAGGGCCACTTGGTGCTGTGGCAGAGCGGATCGAGACGATCGCGCGCGATTGCGTCGAGAGCCGCGATACGCCCGAGGAAGCGCTCAGCGACATCGTCGCGCTGCGCCCGCTGTTCGATGCGACGCTGGCGATGCTCGAGCGCGAGTCGAACCCGCTGGTGGCACGCCGCCCAGCCTTTGGGCGTCGCGCGGTCTGACGGCGCAGCTCAGCGCAGGCGTTCGATTGCCTGCGCCAGCGCCACGTACAATTTGCCCATGTCCGACGACAGCAGGGTCACGCCGAGCGGCGAGCCGTCGCGCTGCGACAGGATCGCGCGCAGCATCGCTTCGAAATCATGGATGTAGCGATTGACCTGGTCGCGGAAGGCCGGGTCCTCGTCATGCAGCCGTGCGATCTCGCGCGCTTCGCCGGCATCGATCAGCCGCACCGCGCGACGCGTGAAGACGCCGCGATCGCCCTTGAGATAGGCTGACCAGGCGCTGTCCGAGACGTCGGTCGAGAACGCCTTGGCGATGTCGATCGAGGCCGAGTTGAGCGATTCGATCAGCAACGAGACGCGACGCGTCAGCGTATCCTGATCGGCCTTGTCGCGCTCCTGCCGCGCCTCGACCAACCGGGTCTCGACGATGGCGGTCGACGCGGCGATCGCTGCCATCTGGTGGGTCAGGCGCTCGGCGACGCGTTCGGCAGCGTCGGCTGCGACGTTGGCCGCGTCGCCGATGCTGGCGATCTTGCGATCGAGCGCGCTGGCGGTCGCGCGTTCCATCGCCGCGGTGCTTTGTTCCTCGAGCGCGGCCGCTGCTGCGGGGATGACATTAGCGAGCGTATCGCGCGCGCGGTCGGCAGCGGCGCTGGCGGAATCGCGAACGCGCAACAGCGCCTCGACCAGTCGCGGCGCGGCCTCTTCGGCGAAGCGGTGCGTGCGATCGATCGTGTCGTCGACCATCTGGCCGAGCGCATCGGCGCGAAGCTTGCCGTCGCTGAGCGTGTCGAGCAGCGTCCCAGCCAGTTTCTCGACGGTGTCTCGCTGCGTGGCGATGACGTGGGCGATCGCCTCGATCGCGTCGTGCGTGCTTTCGGCAGCGGTGACGAGCGCCAGCAGCTCGGGCTTGGCCAACGCGACGACACGCCGGCTCTCGGCGGTGCGCGCGTCGAGCCGGGTCAGCGCGTCGGGCAGCGTCTCGTCGATCTCGCGCGCGGCGGCATCGAGCGCCAGCAGCAAGCGCTCGGTCGTCGCAATGGCGTTGGTCGCCATCGTGTCGCCGCTCCGGAGCGCCTCGGTCATCGCATCGGCTGATCCGCCGAGCGCGCTGATCGAGGCTGCCAGCGCTTGCGCGCGGAGCACGCCTTGCGTGTTGAGCTGGTCGAACTGCGTGCTGACATGCGCAATGCCCTGATCGATATCGCGCACGATCCCGTGGCTGAGCTCGCGCTGCTCGCCGAGCCGCGCGACGACTTGTTCGATCAAATGCTCGATGTCGATAATGCGCGCGGCAAGACCCTCGGCGCTGTCATGCGCCGCGCGATCGAGCGCCGCCTGGTTCGTGCCGAGCATCGCCAGCATCGCGTCGCCTTGGGCGGCAATGCCCTTGCGCGCTTCGTCGACCGCGTCGGCGGTGCGGCCGAGCAGGGCGTCGACCGCGTGCGACATGTCGCCGGTGACCTGTTCGAGCCGCGCGCCTGCGGTCTCGCTTGTGGCCTCCATCCGGGTGATATGCGCCGCGAGCTTTTGCGCGGCGCCGTTCGCGACGGCATCGGCTTCGCGCCCGCGCTCGGCGAGCGCGGTGAGCTGCGCGTCGAGCGCCGCTGCATGTTCGCTCGCGGTGACGCCGGTGGTCTTGAGCAAATGCGCGAGCGCATCGGTCTCGCCATGCGCGCGCGGCAGGAGCGCGAGCAGCACTTCGAGCCGCGTATGCGCTTGGTCGGCGGCAGTCGCGAGCGTTGCGGCATGCGCATCGGCGTGCGCGACTTGCGCGGCGAGCCCCGAGCCGACGCTCGCGAGTCGCGCGGCGGCACCATCGCCGAGCGCCAACAGCGCGGTGGTTTGCTCGGCGAGATTGGCGCGGTGCGTGTCGATGCTGCGGCCGAGCACTGCGACGGTCCGCTCGAGGCTTGCGGCCTCGGCGCGCATCGCGCGTGCGGTCATGCCGAAGCGCTTCGCCTCGGCGCGGCTCGAGCGCATCGCGAGCTGGAAGACGATCCCGATCAAGGCGGGCGGCACGCACAGGCTGGCGACGAAGCTGGCAAGCGCCGGGGGCGTCAACGTGGGCAAGCTCGTCCACGACAAGGCGACCATGCCGCCGACCCAGCCGACCGACGCAGCGGTGCCGAGCAAAGCGGGCCAAGGAAACGGACGGCGCCCGGATTCGTCTTCGATCGTGTCTTCGATCACGTCATCAATTACGTGGGTCAGCTCGATCGGTTCCTCATAGGGGCGTGCCAGGGGTTCAGCCGCAGCGACGCCGTCGCGCGCTTCGGCCGAGAGCGCGGCGCCGTTTGGCCGCAAGTCGATGATCCGCGAACCCCCGTTCATCCCCGACGTTTACCACGATTATGCCGCGCGCAAAGCGAATAGCGAAACCTTGGCTTAACCGGTCGTTCGGTATGCGAGGGGCATGGCCTATGATCCCGGTGCAATCGATGCGACGTTGGCGGCAGCCGTGGGCGACGAGCCCGCGCTGATCGCCGAGTTGCGCGCAGCCTTTCTCGAGAGCGTTCAGCACGGGCTCGCCGTGCTCGAAGCCGCGCGCGGTGACGTGGCGTGGCGCGAGGCAGCCTTCCGGCTGCGCGGGTTGGCCGCGAGTTTCGGTGCGGTGCGGCTGATGGCAATCGCGACCGAGGCGGCCGAGGCGGAAGCGCACGATGCGGCGCTGCTGCGCCGGCTGCGGCGCGCGGTCGAGCGCCTCTAAGCATTTCTCGGGCTTTGCCTTAATCGCGCTAAGGCCTTAACAGCCCTGCGATGCTGGCAGGACTGATTTTTGCGACCGAAGATGCCGATGACCGGATGGGTGTGCTCGCCGCGACGCTGCCGTTCGGCGGATTGACGCTGATCGAGTTCCAGGCGCGCTTGCTCGCGGCGGCTGGCGCCACGCAGATCATCCTGATCGTTGCGCGGATGACCCCCGAATTGCTTGGTGCGATCAGCCGGATCGGGCGCCGCGGCGTCTCGGTCGATGCGGTGCGTACCGCGGCCGAGGCGGTCGAGAAGCTCCACCCGCTCGCGCGCGTTTTGGTCGTTGCGGACGGCGTGGTGACGACGGGCGACGTCGTCCAGGCGATCGCGCTGATGCCGCACGATACCCTGCTCGTCACCGACGAAGGCGATCCGCATTACGAGCGCGTCGGCGCGGACACCGCTTGGGCCGGGCTGGCGTTGCTCGACGGCAAGCGCGTCGCCGAGGTGGCCGCCCTGCCACGCGACTATGATTTCCAGTCGACGCTGTTGCGCGTCGCGGCGCAGGGCGGTGCCGATCATGTCCATCTCGATTCGCATATGGCGGTCAACCATAGCATCGAGCGGAGCGCACAGGCGCTGGCGCGGCGCGGCAACGGGATGGTCGCCGCGCTCGTCGCCAAGCCGTTGCGCTGGGCGGACCGCTATCTGCTCGCGCCGCTCGTGCGATTCGCGCTCCCGCCGCTGATGGCGCGCACCGTGCCGACGCTCGGGCTGATCGCGGCGAGCGGCGCCGTGGCGATTGGCGGGTTCTTCACGATCCTTTCAGGGCATCCGGCGATCGGCATGGGCATCACCTGCCTCGCGATCGTGATAGCGACGGTAGCTTCAGCGATCGCGTGGGTGCGCGATGAGAGCGGGCTCGCGCAGTTCGCCGACCATGCCAAGCCGGGCATGGCTGCACTTGCGGCGCTGCTGGTCGGCTATGGCGCCGCGCGACCGGCCGGACTGATTCTCGCGGTCGCGTTGGTGATTGCGGCGGCGTTGCTCGAGCGGGCCGCCGATCCGGCGTTGCAGCGGCGCTGGTGGGCGAGCCCTGCGGCCTATCCCGCAGTGCTATTCGTCGTCCTGCTGCTTGGCCAACCGCTGCTCGCGCTGGCTGCGGCGGGGCTTTATGCTGCCGGAACGCTTGCCGCTGCCATTGAGGGGTTTCGTCAAAAGCCTTAGCTTGGCTTTAACGACAACCCCCCTAGATGCTTGACGCATGTCGATCGAACGTCGCGACATCGATGACGGCGCCCAAGCGGGTGCCATGGCGCTGCTTGCCCGGGCAGCGGCCGCGGATGGCCGTGCCGATTCGCGGCTGCGCGGCGCGATCGACGATTTCTATCTTTCCGATCATGCCCGGCTCGACGACCGGACGCGGCTGGCGATGGGGCGCGTGCTCGATGATCTTGCGCTCGGCGTGGAAGCCGCTTTGCGGGGCCATGCCGCGCGCCTGCTGGCGGCGCGCGCGGTGCCGCACCTGGCCGATGCGCTCGGTCGCCAATCGCCTGCGACGCGCGATCGCTTGATCGGCTCGGGGCTGATGCGCGATCCCGATCTGATGCGCGAACTGTTCGGGCGTGTGCGGCAGGATCTGCTCGCCGACGCTTTGCCGAGCGAAGCGCCCGAGGATCCCGATCGTGCAAGCTTGTTGCCGCGGCTAGTCGGCGCGGCCGACGGCGTCGTCGCGGCTGGCGCGATGGCGTTGCTCTCGGCGGAAAGCCGGCGGCGCATCCCGCTGCCGCCCGGCCAGCCCTTGTCGACCGAATTGCCCGCGGAATTGCATCACCGCTTGGTCTGGTGGGTCGCGGCGGTACTGCGCGAACGCTTTGGAGATGGCGCGCCCGATGCGCTGGCGCAGCTCGATCGTGCGCTGTCCGAGGCTGCGTTGCGCAGCATCGCCGCGCATGACGAGGGCGAGCGGCTCGAAGCGGTCGCGCTGCGGCTTGCCGCCGCGCTCGATCCGCAGGCGGACGAATTCGCCGGGCTGCTGGTCGAAGCGCTCGCCGACCGCCGGCTCGCCTTGTTCATCGCCTTGCTCGCGCATGCGATGGGGATCGATTACGACGACGCGCGCGAGATCGTGCTCGATCCCGGCGCCGACCGCTTGTGGCTGTTGCTGCGCGCGCTCGAGCTCGACCGCCAATCGATTGCGCGAATCGGTCTGGCGTTGAGCGAGGCCGATCCGGCGCGCGATATCGATCGCTTCGCCGACGGGCTCGACGTCATCACCGCAATCGATCCGGTGCTGGCGCGGCAAGCGCTCGCGCCGCTGTTGCTCCACCGCGATTACCGCGCCGCGCTAGTTGCGCTAGGGCGCGGACGATGAACGTGAACGAACCGATGCTGCCGCCGGTGCGCGGGCTGATCGACCGCGATGGGCGGCTGGTCGAGGCCGACCAGCGGCTGTACGATCTGAACGCACGCGCGGGTGGGGCAATCGGGCTGCCGCTCGCGGTGCCGCAGATCGCGACGCTCGTGCATCTGGCGCAGCGGCTCGGCATCCTCGTTTCGCGCGGGATCGTCGCGGCGGATGGCGACGAAGACCTCGAACTCTGGGTGCGCGCGCAGCCCGAGACCGGGCCGAGCAAGGCGCCCGACGGCGTGCGGCTGACGATCACCGGCTGGCGTGTGCGCGCGCCGTGGTACCCCGGCGACATCGCCAATGACCGCGCCAGCGATTTCCTGCGCAGCGAAGCCGACTGGTTGTGGGAAACCGACAGCGCGCTGCGGCTAACCTTCCTGTCGATCACCGCTGGGCCCCGCTATGGCTTCGATGCGGCCGCGATGCTTGGCCAGCCGTTGACGCGGCTGTTCATTCTCGGCGAGAGCGATGGCGGTGCGTTCCCGATCCTCGGCGGGCTCGCCTTGCAGCAGCGCTTCGACGATCAACCCGCGCGGATCCGCGATTCGGCACGCGCGGTGCGCTTGTCGGCGACGCCGCGGACCGACGCGAGCGGGGCGTTTGCCGGGTTCGTCGGCGCGGTCGAGATGCTCGACGATGCGCCGGTGGCAGAACCTACGCCTAGCACCGACGCGACGATCAGCGCGTTTGCCGAGCGGCTCGATCAAGCGCTGCGGCTGCCGCTCGACCGGATCATTGCCAATGCCGACAGCATTCACGACCAGTCCGAAGGGCCGCTGCGCCAGGATTATGCCGATTACGCGGCCGACATCGCGAGTGCGGGGCGGCATCTGCGCGGGCTCGTCGACGATCTGGTCGATCTCCAGGCGATCGAGCGACCCGATTTCGCGGTGCTGCACGAGTTTGTCGATCTGGCCGACGTTGCGCGTCGGGCCGCTGGCTTGCTGCAAGTCCGCGCGAGCGAGGCACGTGTGCGAATCGATCGGCCCGGGTTTGGCGAGACGCTCGCGGCGACGGGTGAATTCCGCCGTGCGCTCCAAATTCTCGTCAATCTGATTGGCAATGCGGTGCGCTACTCGCCGACCGACGGGATGGTGTGGGTCCGCGCCGAGCGAGAGGGTGGCATCGCTGCAGTGATCGTCGCCGACCAGGGCAAGGGTATCGCGCTCGACGACCAGGCGCGCATTTTCGAGAAGTTCGAGCGCGTCGATCCGCGCGAAGCCGGCGGCAGCGGGCTCGGCCTCTATATCGCGCGGCGGCTGGCGCGGGCGATGGGGGGGGATGTCACGGTCGATTCAGCGCCGGGGCAGGGCGCTCGCTTCGTGTTTACGCTGCCGGCGGCGTAGCGCGGGACTGTCACCCCGGCCTCGTGCCGGGGTCTACCGTGCCGAGCATTCTACGCGGGCAGTACGCGTATCCGAGTGGGCCCCGGCACGAGGCCGGGGTGACGATAGGGGAGGCGCCTCAGCGGCGCGCCCACCAGATCAGACTGGCGCCTGCGAGCGCGACGATCGCCCCGTAGAGCACCCAGCTGCCCTGTTTGAGCATGAAGCTCGAGGCCGGCCACATGATGAGCCCGGCCCCCTGGCCTGCGAACAGCAGGCCGAACGCAAGGATCAAGACGCCCGCCACCAGGGCGAGCGCCTTGACCCCGCTCACGTGCGGTCAGCCAGCGGCACGAAGTCGCGCTGCGTGGGACCCGTGTAGAGCTGGCGCGGACGGCCGATCTTCTGCTCGGGATCCGAGATCATCTCGTTCCACTGCGCGACCCAGCCGACGGTGCGGGCAAGCGCGAACAAGGCCGTGAACATCGTCGTCGGGAAGCCGATCGCCGAGAGGATCACGCCCGAATAGAAATCGACGTTCGGGAACAGCTTCTTCTCGATGAAGTACGGATCGCTCAGCGCCATTTCCTCGAGCGCGATCGCGACGTCGAACACCGGATCGGTCACGCCGAGCTCGCCGAGCACTTCGCGAACGGTCTGCTGCATCACGGTCGCGCGCGGATCGTAGTTTTTATAGACGCGGTGACCGAAGCCCATCAGGCGGAACGGATCGTTCTTGTCCTTGGCGCGCGCGATATACTCGGGGATGCGGTCGACAGTGCCGATCTCGCGCAGCATGTTGAGCGCGGCTTCATTGGCGCCGCCATGCGCCGGGCCCCACAGGCAAGCGATGCCCGCCGCGATGCACGCGAACGGATTGGCGCCCGACGAGCCGGCAAGCCGGACGGTCGAGGTCGACGCGTTCTGCTCGTGATCGGCATGGAGGATGAAGATGCGGTCCATCGCCTTTTCGACGACGGGGTTCACGACATACTCTTCGGCCGGAACGCCGAAGGTCATCTGCAGGAAGTTGCCGGTGTAGCTGAGGTTGTTCTTCGGCGACATGAACGGCTGGCCGATCGAATACTTATACGCCATCGCGGCGATCGTCGGCATCTTGGCGATCAGGCGATGGCTCGCGATCATGCGCTGCTGCGGATCGGTGATGTCGGCCGAATCCTGATAGAAGGCCGAGAGCGCGCCGACGACGCCGCACATGATCGCCATCGGATGCGCGTCACGACGGAAGCCGCGATAGAAGGTCGCGAGCTGCTCGTGCAACATCGTGTGGCGGCTGATCGTGTAGCTGAACTTGTCGAGCTCGTCCTTGGTCGGCAGCTCGCCGTTCAGGAGGAGATGGCAGACCTCCATGAAGGTCGACTTCTCGGCGAGCTGGCCGATCGGATAGCCGCGGTGGAGCAGCACGCCCTCGTCTCCATCGATGTAAGTGATCGCCGAGTCGCACGATGCGGTCGACGTGAAGCCCGGGTCGTAGGTGAACATGCCCGTTTGCGCATAGAGCTTGCGGATATCGATCACATCGGGACCGACGCTGCCCGACAGGACCTTGAGATCGAGGTCCTTGCCTGCGGCGTTCAGCTTGACGGAGTCAGTCATCGTGGTCCTTTCGAAATCTTAAGCGGCCATCTGGTCGGCGATACGCCCCAGGCTCTCGTCGCGCCCGAGCAGATCGAGCACGTCGAAGATTCCGGGCGAGGTCTTGCGTCCGGTCAGTGCGGCGCGCAGCGGCTGCGCGACTTGACCCAACTTGACCCCTGCATCCTCGGCGACCTGCCGGACCGCAGCTTCGAGCGTCTCCGTATCCCAGCTTTCGGTCGCGTCAAGCGCGACGTGCAGTCGGGCGAGTAAAGCGCGTGCATCTGGGCTTAACAGCGCGGTCGCTTCGGCGTGCATTTCCACCGGTCGAACGTGGAAAAGGAACGCCGTTCCCGCGGCTAGCTCGTTGAGGTTGGCGGCGCGCGGCTTGAGCGATGCCATACTGCGACGAAGTATGTCTGCCTGAGCGTCCGTCGGTTCGAAGCCGAGCTGCGGCGTAATGAGCGCGGCAAGGCGCGCATCATCCGCCTGGCGGATATATTGACCGTTAAGGTTCTCGAGCTTCTTGAGATCGAACCGCGATGGTGATTTGCCGACGCCGTCAAGATCGAACCATTCGATTGCCTGGTCGCGGCTGATGAGTTCGTCATCGCCATGCCCCCAGCCGAGACGCAGCAGATAGTTATCGAGCGCCTCGGGCAGCACGCCCAGTTCATCGCGATAATATTCGACGCCGACCGCGCCGTGGCGTTTCGATAGCTTGGCGCCGTCCGAGCCGTGGATCAGCGGGATGTGCGCATAGACCGGATCGGGCCAGCCACCCTCGATCGCGTGCATCGCGCGGATGATCGGTAATTGGCGGAAAGCGTTGTTGAGATGATCGTCGCCGCGAATCACGTGCGTCACGCCCATGTCGTGATCGTCGACCACCACCGCGAGCATATAGGTCGGCGTGCCGTCCGAGCGGAGCAGGACGAGATCGTCGAGCTCGGCATTCTGCACCGTGACCGATCCCTGGACCTTGTCCTCGATCGTCGTCGCGCCATCGAGCGGGGCCTTCAGCCGGACGACGAACGGGCGCGTCTCGGCGCTGGTGTCGGCGTCGCGATACGGGCTGCGCACGCGCAGCGGCTTCTTCGCGGCATCGGCCTCGGCGCGCATCGCGGCGAGTTCGTCCTGCGTCAGATAGCAGCGATAGGCATGGCCATGCTCAACCATCGTGTGCGCGACCTGCGCATGGCGGTCGGCGCGCTGCGATTGATAGACTTCGGTGCCGTCCCAATCGAGCTCGAGCCAGCGCAGCGAGGTGACGATCGCGTCGATCGCCGGCTGGGTCGAGCGCGCGCGATCGGTGTCCTCGATCCGCAGCAGGAACTCGCCGCCGTGATGCCGCGCGTACAGCCAGTTGAACAAGGCGGTGCGCGCCCCGCCAATGTGCAGAAATCCGGTCGGCGACGGCGCGAACCGCGTGACGACCTTGGTGTCGGATGCGCCGGCGGCGGGGGCCGCGGCGGGGTCAGATATTGCGCTCAATCGCGCATGCTCCCAGACTAGAGATTGGATGGCCGGATCAGCCTTGAGCGCCTCTAGCACGCACCTTCCTGCGCTTCAAATCGGCGTGCCGCGGGGGTGGTTCGGCGTCGGCAATCGACTCGAAAGCTGGCTCGAGGCCGAGCGCGATCAATTGCCGCTGTGGTTGCCGGTGGCGCTCGGCGCGGGGATCGCGCTGTGGTTCGTGCTGCCCGATCCGGCGGCATGGGAAGCGGCTGGTCTGGTGGCGCTCGCGGTGGCGCTCGCCGGGGTCGCGCTGGCGCTGCATGGGCGTGCGGCGCGGGTCGTCGCAGTTGGCGGGTTTGCGGTTGCGATCGGGCTTGGGCTGATCTGGTGGCGCGCCGAGCGCGTGGCGCACGTGGTGCTCGCAGAACCGACGATCGCAACCTTCACCGCACGAGTCGAGCGGGTCGAGCCGCTTGCGGCGCGCGACGTGGTGCGGTTGCGGCTGGCCCCGCTGCACGTGCTCGCGGTGCCCGCGACGCGCGGGCCGGTTCGGCCGTTGCCGACGTTGCCAGCGCATATTCGCGTCAATCTCGTCGATGCCGACGTTCCCGTGGGGCTGGTGCCGGGGGCGACGCTGCGGCTCTCGGCGCGGCTGATGCCGCCGCCGCCGCCAGGCGTTCCCGGCGCATACGACTATGCGCGGACCGCCTGGTTCGACGGGATCGGCGCGACCGGGCGTGGCTTTGCGCCCATCACGATTCTCGCTGGCGGTGGGACAGGCGGCGTCGGCCTGCGGCAGCGGCTGTCGCAGCATATCCAGGCGAGCGCTGGCGGGGGCGGGGTGGGGGGCATCGCCGCATCGCTCGCGACGGGGGATCAGGGCGGGATCCCGCTCGCCGACAATGAGGCGATGCGCCGATCCGGGCTCGCGCATTTGCTGTCGGTGAGCGGTCTGCATAGCACCGCGGCGGTCGGCGCGGTGATGCTGCTGGTCGCGCGCTTGCTCGCGCTCAGCCCGTGGATCGCGCTGAAGACGCGCGTTCCGTTGATCGCGGCGGGCGCGGGGGCGCTCGCGGCGATCGGCTACACGCTGCTGACCGGGGCCGAGGTGCCGACGATCCGCTCGTGCGTCGCGGCGTTGCTCGTGCTGGTCGCTTTGGCGCTGGGCCGGCAGGCGCTGACGCTGCGGCTGGTCGCGGCGGGGGCGATCGTGGTGCTGTTGCTGTACCCCGAGGCGCTCGCCGGGCCGAGTTTTCAGTTGTCATTCGCTGCGGTCGCGGCGATCGTCTCGCTCAACGAACATCCGCAGTTGCGCTTGTGGTTCGGGCCGCGCGAGCAGACGCGACTGGCGCGGATCGCGCGTGAACTGGCGTCGCTGCTGCTGACCGGGATCGTCGTCGAGCTCGCTTTGCTGCCGATCGCGCTGTTCCACTTCCACAAAGCCGGGATCTACTGCGCGGTCGCCAATATCGTCGCGATCCCGCTGACGACGTTCGTGACGATGCCGTGCGAGGCGCTGGCGTTGCTGTTCGATACGGTGGGGGCGGGGCTGCCGTTCTGGTGGCTGACGGCGCGCTCGCTCGATCTGCTGTTGTGGATTGCGCACATGACCGCGGCGGTGCCGGGCTCGGTCGCGCCGCTGCCGGCGATGCCCGGCGCCGCTTACGCGCTGATGGTGGTGGGCGGATTGTGGATCGGCCTGTGGCGCACGCGCTGGCGGCGGCTGGGGGCGCTGCCGCTTGCGATCGGCTTGGCATGGGCGCTGCTGACCCCGGCGCCCGATCTGATCGTCACCGGAGACGGTCGGCATGTCGCGATCCGCACCTCGGCGGGCGACGTCGCTTTGCTGCGCGACCGGACCGGGGACTACACCGCCGACATGCTCGCCGAGAATGGCGGGATCGCTGCGCTCCCGGTATTGATGTCCGAGCAGCACGAGGCGCGCTGCAGCCGCGACCTCTGCCTGATGACGCGGACCGTCGCGCGACGGCAGTGGCGCATCCTGGCGACGCGCAGCGCGTATCATGTCCCGACGCTCGACCTCGTCGCGGCGTGTGCCGGCGCCGACATCGTGATCAGCGAGCGGCGCTTGCCGCGCCGTTGCGTGCCGCAGTGGCTGCGGCTCGACCGCGAGACGCTGGCGCAAACCGGCGGCGTTGCGATCGCTCTGGCATCGCATTCGGTGCGGACCGTTCGCCATCCGGGCGACCGGCATCCGTGGATCGCTGCGCCGGAGGGCGACGCTGATCGGCGGCGGTGGGGTGGCCGGATGCGTTGGCGCGCTCGATTGTCGGGGAGGGCTGGGGCAGCAGTAACGGACGGGAAACGATAGGGCGGGGTGGCCTTGCGGCTTTCCCCCAAATACCGGAAGATCCTCGGGACGTTCCCGCATCTCGGAGCCTGCACGCCGTGGCTGACCAACCGATCAAAGGGCCCGCATCGTACTTTCCATCGATCGAGAAGACCTATGGCCGTCCGATCGCAGAGTGGCAGGCGTTGGTGCGCGTGCGTTTGCCGGCAAAACACATGGCGCTCGTCACCATGCTGAAGACGGAGCATGGCATGGGCCACGGCCATGCCAACGCGATCGTCGCGCACACCCTTGCCGAGCACAAAGACTGAGCCGCTCGATCGCTCGCCGCGCGACCCTCAAGCGCGACGGTCGATCACGCCGACCGTGGCTCAGTCGTACCGGCGCAACAGCCCGGCGAGCTTGCCCTGCACGCGCACTTGGGCGGGGGCATAACGCTGCGGATCGTAGGCGCGGTTGGCCGGATCGAGCCGCACCATCGCACCTTCGCGACGGAAGAATTTGAGCGTCGCCTCGCTCTCTTCGATCAAAGCCACGACGATCTCGCCGTCGCGCGCGACATCCTGGCGCTTGATCAGCGCATAGTCGCCATCGAGGATGCCCGCCTCGACCATCGAATCGCCCGACACCTCGAGCGCATAATGCTCGCCATTGCCGAGCAACGCCGCGGGGACCGAGAGCATCGACGCGCCCTCGAACGCCTCGATCGGGACGCCTGCCGCGATCCGGCCGTGCAGCGGGATTTCGATCACGTCGTTGGCAGGCTGTGGTGCTGCACGCGGAGCGGCGGCGGGGGCCGCCTTGGTGGGGGTCTTGATTCCACGCTCGGGCATCTTGAGCACTTCGAGCGCCCGCGCGCGGTTGGGCAGGCGGCGGATGAACTGGCGTTCCTCGAGCGCGCTGATCAAGCGATGGACGCCCGACTTCGACTTGAGGTCGAGCGCTTCCTTCATTTCCTCGAAGGACGGCGATACCCCGGTCTCGTCGAGCCGGTCGTTGATGAAGCAGATCAGCTCATGCTGCTTGCGGGTAAGCATCGCGCGGCCCTTTCGTCGGAACAGACGACGAACCTATACGGAACGAAAAATCGCCCGTCAAGCGATGCTGTCACCGTCCGGCGCAGGTATCCTGCGAGTCGCTGGTCGCACTCCCCGCGATGCCGCGGAGCAGTTCGATGCATGCGTCATGGTGAATGTTCGTGCCTTGCAGCCCCACGGGAAACGCGCTGGCGAGCGCGAGCCCGACATTATGGAAGGGTTCGCCGATCCGGCGATCGACGCGCCGCGGCGGCGGGGTGCCGTAATCGGGCGTCGGGGCGGGCGGCGGGGTGCCGATCGCGCTGACCGGGAGCGCGAGCGCGGCGATATGGCCTGCCGAAATCAGCGTCTGGAAGTGCGTGCGCACCGCTTCGGTTGCGTTCACGAGCAGCGGCCCGATCTGGGGGTCATCCGCGTCATCCGCGTCGCCGGCGCGGGGTGCGCCATGGTCCAGCCGCCGAATTCGTGGGGGCGAATATGGCGGTGCTGGAGGACGATCGGCGCATGATGACGCGGGGCGGCGAGGATGCGGGCGAACGTCGCCATGACGCTCACGCGCGAACGCTCGAGCACTTGCAGCAAGCTGCGACCATCCGACCATCGCAGCCCAGTGATCCTGTCGTGCGCGGTATTATGCCGCGATTGTTCGCGGATGGTGGCGAGGTCGGCCGTGACGCTCGAAAGGGTGTTCCCGCTGACATAAAGGATTCGCCGCATGCCCTTGTGTCCTTCTCGTGAGGGCCGGGGCTAGGGGGGTGTCGGCAGCCTGTCGTTGCGGTGGATCGTGTATTCGTATCGTATCCTGAATCAGGTGCGCACTGTCGCTGACGATCGCGCCGTGGTCGGCGTCGTGCAGGCCCCGGTGCAACTCGAAAGCCACAGCCAGCCGACAAAGAAGAGGTAGCGGCACACCTGTCATAATCGCGTCACAATCCCGACCTAGCCGCGCGGTCGGGGTCACACCGCACCACGCAGGAGCGCGGACGCGTCGCCGCGCAGGACAACAAGTCCGCTGCGGCGAACGGTGTGGGCAGCCTATTTCATCTATCGGGGGAACATCATGTCCAAGTCACACGCCGCCAAGGCGCTGCTTCTGCTCGGTACCGCGTTCGGCGCGATTGCCAGCATCGGTTCGGCCAGCGCCCAGGAAGCCGCTGCGCCCGTCGCCGCGGTCGAGGCCGCGCCAGAGAGCGATAGCCTCGGCGACATCGTCGTCACCGCGCAACGTCGCAGTGAGAACCTCCAGAAGGTGCCGGTTTCGGTCGGCGTGCTGTCGGGTGCCGATCTGCGCACCTACACCTCGGGCGGCAGCGACACGCTGCTCGAACTCGCCAACCGCGTCCCCGGGCTTTACGCCGAGACGACGACCGGCAAGATCTTCCCGCGCTTCTACATCCGCGGCCTCGGCAACATCGATTTCTATCTCGGCGCATCGCAGCCGGTGTCGATCATCCAGGACGAGGTCGTGCTCGAGCATGTCGTGCTCAAGTCGAACCCGGTCTATGACGTCAACCAGATCGAAGTGCTGCGCGGGCCGCAGGGCACGCTGTTCGGCCGCAACACCACCGCCGGCATCATCAAGTTCGACACCAACCGCCCGACCAACGAGTTCACCGGCCGCGCGACTGCGTCGTATGGCAGCTACAACACCGTCAGCGTCGACGCCGGCGTCGGCGGTCCGATCGTCAAGGACGTGCTGAGCTTCCGCGTGTCGGGCCTGTACCAGCGCCGCGATAACTGGATCGACAACACCTATACCGGCCCGAGCGACGACGGCACCGTCGGCGGCAAGGACAAGCTCGGCGGCTTCGAAGAGAAGGACATCCGCGTCCAGCTGATGCTGACCCCGCCCGAGACCGGCTTCACCGGCCTGGTCTCGGCGCATGCGCGTGATTATTCGGGCACGTCGACGATCTTCCATCGCGGCGCGATCCTGCGCGGCAGCAACGACGTCAGCGCGGCACCGCGCGCCAGCGTCGCGCTCGATGAGGGCGGCGGCAACCGTCAGGCGTACAAGACCTATGGCGGCTCGTTCAACGCGAAGAACGATTTCGGGGCGGTCACGCTGACCTCGATCACCGCGTACGAGACGACCAAGGGCTACAGCCGCGGCGACACCGATGGCGGTGCCGCAAGCGACTTCGCCGGCGGCAAATTCTATGGCGAGAGCCAGGGCCGCGTGCGCGATCTCGATCAGCTGAGCGAGGAAGTTCGCCTCGCCAGCAACGGCACGGGCCGCTTCAAGTGGCAGATCGGCGGGATCTACTTCGAATCGCGCGACACGACCGAGTTCGACCAGCGCGGCTTCTTCCTGCTCAACAATTCGTTCGGCACCAACCCCAACCCGAACAACTTCGTCGTGCTGCGCAACACCAACACGTCCTATGCGGGCTTCGGCCAGGCGAGCTATCAGATCCTCCCCAAGCTGACGCTGACCGGCGGCGTGCGCGTGACCTATGACGAGAAGAAGACGCGCCTCGTCACCCCGCCGCGCACCGCAGCGGGCGTGTCGACCTTCCCGGCGACGGCGGCGACCAACGTCCGCCTCGCCGACACGCAGCCGAGCTGGGAAGCGAGCCTCAATTATGCGGTCGATCCCGACGTCAACGTGTTCGCGCGCGTCTCGCACGGCTTCCGCGGGCCGACGATCCAGGGCCGCAACGCGGTGTTCAGCTCGGCGTTCGTGACCGCTGGGTCGGAGACGATCACGTCGTACGAGGCAGGCTTCAAGTCGAACCTGTTCGGCAACACGCTGCGCTTCAACGCGACGGGCTTCTACTACAAGGTCCACAACATCCAGCTCAACGGCAACGACGCCAACAACAACGGCCTGCTGTTCAACGCCAACCAGGCGCAGGCGTGGGGCGGCGAGGCCGAGCTGACGTGGCGCCCGGTGCGTGACTTCACGCTGGGTCTCGGCGGCAGCGTGCTGCACACCGAGATCAACGACACGCGCGTCTATACCCCGGCGTGCTTCCTCAACGGGGCGCTGACCTGCACCGTGCTCAACCCGACGATCGCGATCCGCAACGCCGCAGGGGTTACGACCGCCACGCTCGCGCAGATCAACGGCAACGCGCTCCCCAACGCGCCGAAGTATCAGCTCGACGCGAACGCACGCTACGACTTCCCGCTCGGCAATGGCGGCAAGCTGTTCGTCGGCGGCGACGTAACGTTGCAGGGCTACACCAGCTTCGTGCCGTACAAGACGGTTGAATATACGTCGGAGGGCACGTTCGAGGCTGGGCTCAAGGCGGGCTATACCGGTCCCGACAGCAAGTATGAGCTGGCGGTGTTCGTGCGCAACCTGACCAATGAGAAGAACCTCAAGGGCGTGCTCGACAACTATAATGCCGCGGTGTTCAACGACCCGCGGATCATCGGCGTGACGCTTAGCGGCAAGTTCTGATGCGGTGAGGGCGGGGCGCTGTAGCGGCCCGCCCTTACGATCCGGACTCATCCCCGTCATCCTCGCGAAAGCGAGGATCCCGCTTCTTCTGCTGGTATCCGGGCAAGGCTGCGCGATCCCCGCTTTCGCGGGGATGACGAAGGTTTGGTCAGACGTCTAAGCCGGGGCCGCCCGGCGAAGCGGTGTCGCCCGACCGCTCAGCCGACCAGCGTGCGCGTCGCTGCCTCGACGTCCTGCTGGCGCATCAGCGCCTCGCCGATCAGGAAGCAGCGAATGCCGTGCTCGGCCATCGCGTCGAGATCGGCGCGCGTCGTCAGCCCGCTTTCGGCGACGAAGGTGCAGTCCTTCGGCGCTTTCGACACCAGCTCGTAGGTCCGCGCGAAATCGACGGTGAAATCGCGCAAGTTTCGGTTGTTGACGCCGATCAGCCGCGACTTGAGCTTGAGCGCGCGCTCCATCTCGGCCTGCGAATGGACTTCGACGAGCACGTCCATCCCGCATTCGATCGCACTCGCCTCGATCTCGGCGAGCGTCACGTCATCGAGCGCCGACATGATCAGCAGGATCGCGTCGGCACCGAGCCCACGCGATTCGGGCACCTGCCACGGATCGACCATGAAATCCTTGCGCAGCACCGGCAGGTCGCACACGCCGCGCGCCGCAGTCAGGAAGCCGTCCGAACCCTGGAACCACGCTTCGTCGGTCAGCACCGACAAACAGGTCGCACCGCCGGCCTGATAGGCGAGCGCATGCGCCGGCGGATCGAAATCCTCGCGGATCAGGCCCTTTGACGGGCTCGCTTTCTTGATCTCGGCGACCAGCGCGTAGCCGCCCTCGGCTGCGCGCGCATCGAGCGCGGCGCGGAAGCCGCGCGGTGATGACTGGGCCGCGATCCGCGCGTCGAGTTCGCTCAGCGCGGTGGTCGCCTTGCGCGCGGCGACGTCGGCGCGCTTGGTTTCGAGGATGCGGTTGAGAATATCGGTCATGAGTAAGCGATCCAACGATCGAGCAAGGCGTTCGCCGAACCGCTGTCGAGCGCTTCGGCAGCGATGGCGACGCCTTCGGGGAGGGTTTGCGTGGTGCCAGCGACGATCAGCGCCGCGGCGGCGTTGAGCAGGACGGCATCGCGATACGCACCGGTCTCGCCAGTGAGCAGGCGGCGCAAGGCGGCGGCATTGTGAACGGCATCGCCGCCCCGGATCGCGCTGATCGGATGGCGCGGCAGGCGGGCATCCTCGGGCGTGATCGTGCGCGGGAGGTCGATCGTACCGACCGCGACCGCGATGCTTGGGCCAGCGCTCGACAGTTCGTCGAGGCCTTCCTCGCCCGACACGACGAGCGCGGCTTCGGTGCCGAGTTGCTCGAGCGCGGCGGCGTAGGTCGCGGCATAATCGGGGCGGGCGATGCCGATCAGCTGGCGTGTGACGCCCGCCGGATTGGCGAGCGGGCCCATCAGGTTGAAGATCGTGCGGCGACCGAGCTTCTGGCGGATCGGGGTGATGCGCTTCATCGCCGGGTGGTGGTTGGCGGCGAACAGGAAGGCGATGCCGATATCGTTCAGGCTCGCCTGGGCGTTGAGACCGGCGCGGTGCATGTCGAGCCCCAAAGCCTCGAGCGTATCGGCGGCGCCGGACTTGGAGGAGGCCGCACGGTTGCCGTGCTTGGCGACGGGCACGCCGGTGCTCGCGACGACGATCGACACCGCGGTCGAGACGTTGAGCGTGTGGTGGCCGTCTCCGCCGGTGCCGCAGACGTCGAGCGCGCCGGCGGGGGCCGAGATCGGCAGCATCCGGTCGCGCAGCGCGCGTGCGGCCGCGGCGATCTCGATGCTGGTCTCGCCGCGTTCGGTCAGCCCGATCAGGAAGCTCGCGATCGCCGCATCGGGGACGTGGCCGTCGAGCAGGTCGGCGAACGCTTGCGCTGCGGACTCCCGGCTAAGCGGGGAGGACGGGTCGGGGAGGAGGGCGAGGGTCGTCAAATTCCCCTCCCGCTTGCGGGAGGGGTTAGGGGAGGGGAGTCCGTCCCGTGCATCTCGAACAGGCCCTCCCCCGGCCCCTCCCGCAAGCGGGAGGGGAGGATCATACCCGCATCCGCCAGGAAATTGCCGAGCAATGCGTGACCATGCTCGGTCGCGATGCTCTCGGGATGGAACTGCACGCCGTGGATCGGCAGCGTGACGTGGCGTACGCCCATCACCGAGCCGTCGTCCGCGCGCGCATTGACCACCAGCGCGTCGGGCAGATCCTCGACGATCAACGAATGATAGCGCGTCGCGGTGAAAGGCGAGGGGAGGCCGGCGAACACGCCCGACCCGTCATGCGTCACGGGAGACGTCTTGCCGTGCATCAGCCCGCCGCGCACCACGCTGCCGCCGAAATGCTGGCCGATCGCCTGATGCCCGAGGCACACGCCGAGCAGCGGCCGTCCCGCGTCGGCGCACGCTGCAACCAGATCGAGCGACACGCCCGCCTCGGTCGGCGTCTTTGGGCCGGGGGAAATGAGAAATCCGGTGGCGTTGCTCGCGAGCGCATCCGCCGCAGTGATCGCGTCGTTGCGCACGACCTTCACCTCGGCGCCAAGCTCCATCAGATAATGGACGAGGTTCCAGGTGAAGCTGTCATAATTGTCGATGACGAGGATCTGTGCACGGATCATAGCGCGCCGCTACCGCTTTTGTGGTGTAGCGACAATGATCGAATGTGTGCGTTCAGCTTGGATCAAGCTGGCCTGGCAGACGTTGTTGATCCTCGAGGAGATTTTTCACCATGCTGCGCCCCTTTGCCATCGCCTTGACGCTGGCCGTCCTACCCATGTCGAGTTTCGCGCAGACCGCGGACCAGAACGACGCCGCCGCCAAGCAGGCCGAGTCTGGCAAGCCCCCGCTGCGCATCCGTTCGATCACGCTGACGGGGAACCAGGCGTGCCCCAAGTCGACCAACCCCGATGCCGAGATCGTGGTGTGCGCGCGCCAGGGCGAGCCGTATCGTATCCCGAAGGAACTGCGCAACGACAAGCCGATCCCGGCGCAGAACCAGAGCTGGGCCAATCGCGCCGCAGTCGCCGATGAGGTCGGCCGTCGTGCGGCAGGCTTGCCTGACACATGCTCGCCGACGGGTTCGGGCGGCCAGACCGGCTGCGCGATGATGCGCGCGCAGCAATATGCCGCCGAAAAGGCCGAAGCCAAGCGCCAGGCGGCAGCGATCCCGTGATCGCCGCCGGCTGATTACTGCCCGAAACTGACCTCCGCCGCGCGCGCGATCGCCTCGCGCGCGGCGGCGAGCAAGGCACCGGCCTTGGCTTCGCACTCGCGTTGCTCATATTCGGCGACGCTGTCCGCAACAATTCCGGCGCCGGCCTGGACGTGCATCGTGCCGTCCTTGACCACTGCGGTCCGCAACACGATGCACGAATCCATCGAACCGTCGGGCGAGAAATAGCCGACGCCCCCGGCATACGCGCCGCGCACGGCGTCCTCGAGCTCGGCGATAATCTCGCACGCGCGGACCTTCGGCGCGCCGCTGACGGTGCCTGCGGGGAAGCCGGCGAGCAGCGCATCGATCGCGTCATGCTCTGGCGACAGTCGGCCGACGACGTTCGACACGATGTGCATGACATGGCTGTAGAATTCGGTGGTGTAGCTCGCGGTGACCGTCACGCTGCCCGACTCGGCGACGCGGCCGACATCGTTGCGCCCCAGATCGAGCAGCATCAGATGTTCGGCGCGTTCCTTGGGGTCGGCGAGCAGGCCGACTCGATTGGCTTCGTCCTCGGCAGCGGTCTTGCCGCGGGGGCGCGTGCCCGCGATCGGGCGGATCGTGACTTCGCCGTCGCGGACGCGGACGAGGATCTCGGGGCTCGAACCGGTCAGCGCGAAGCCTGGCAGGTCGAGGTGATAGAGGAACGGCGACGGGTTGATCCGCCGCAGCGCGCGATACAGCTCGAACGGCGGCAGCGTGAACGGCGCGGTGAAGCGCTGCGCGAGCACCACCTGAAAGATGTCGCCCGCGACAATATAGTCCTTCGCCGCTGCGACCATCTCGGCATAGCGCCCCGGCGCGAGTGTCGGCGTCAGCGCGATCTCCTGCGCGGCGGGCGCGCGCACCGGGGCGGGAAGCTGGGCCGTGGCGAGCCGCGCGGCGGTCGCCTCGATCCGCTCGCTGCCCTCGGCGACGATCGCCTCGGGCGTGCGCTTGGCATCGGGCCAGACCGGCGCGACGAGGAACAGCGCATCGGCGAGCCGATCGAAGATCAGGATCACCGTCGGACGCACGAACATCATGTCGGGCAGGCCGAGCGCGTCGTTGGCTGGGCGTGGGAGCCGCTCGACCAGCCCGATCGTCTCATAGCCGAAATAGCCGACCAGGCAGGCGAGCGCGCGCGGCAGCTCGGCGGGCACGTCCATCCGGCACGACGCGACGAGCGCGCGCAAAGCATCGAGCGTCGGCGCGTCGCACGGCGCGAAGGCGTCGCGGTCGGTCAGCCAATGCGGGTTGATCGCGGCCTCGGCGCCGTGCGCGCGGAACACCAGATCGGGGGCGAGCCCGATCAGGCTGTGCCGCCCGCGCGTCTCGCCACCCTCGACCGATTCGAGCAGGAAGTCGCCGCGGCCGGGCTCGATCAGCTTGAGGGCGGCGGCGACCGGCGTCTCGGTGTCGGCGACCTGCCGCTGCCACAGCAGCGCGGGCTTGCCCGCCGCCAACGCGGCGCGGGCTGCGACCCGGTCGGCGCGATCAGGGCTGCTGGTCATCTGCGCTCACGCCGCCCATCAATTGCGCCTTGAGCTTGGCGATCGCCAAGGTGTTGCGCTTGGTGCCGACGGCGTTCTGCACCGCCTTGCCGAACTGCGCGACATATTCGCGGCCGATCACGCTGCCGATATCGCTCTGCGTTCCCGCGATGACCTTGGGATTGGCGCTCGCGTCGCCCGGCGTGATCGTGTCGAGATGGACGATCAGATAGCCCGCATTGTTGGGCGCCTCGAGCAATTTGGTCGTCTTCGCCGGCATCGCGAAGAGCATCTGCAGCGGCGCCGAGACCGCGCGCGGATCGGCGAGCAACTGCGCACGCGGACCTGCGATCGGGCGGAGCGGCGGCAGCTTGAGCTTGGTCGCGGCGAAGGCTTGTGCCAGCGGCATGCCCTTATTGGCTGCTGCGACGACGCCCGCGGCGATCTGGCGGACCGCCTTCTGCGCGCGCGCCAGCTCGAAGTCGCGGATCACGAGATCGCGGATCTGCGCGAGCGGGCGCGGGGCGGCCGGGACGATCTTGTCGAGCGTGACCAGCGCGAAGCTGCCGTCCTGGCCGAGCGGCACCGTCTGCGGCGAATCGCCGGAATGCGCGGCGAACGCTGCGGTGAGGATCGGCGCGATCGCAGGATCGGGCTTGGCGGTCGGGTTGGCGATATCCTGGCCGCTCGCGAGCAGCGCCGGCGTCGTCTGCACGGCCAGCTTCTGCTGCGCGACGATCCCGTCGAAGCTCGTCTTCGACAGCGTATCCTCGAACGCGTTGCGCTTGTCGGTGAGCAGCTTGGCGGTCTTCTGGGTTGCGAGAGCCTTGGTCAGCTCTGGCGTCGCGGCGGCGAGCGTCGTCGCGGCACGAACGCGCTGGCTCTCGACCTTGAGCACGATGAAGCCGAGCGGCGCGCGCAGCGGCCCTGCGACGTCGCCCGCCTTGCTACCGAACGCCGCGTTCGCGATCGCCGGCGAGGTCTGCGCGGCATAATCCGCCTTGGTGGTATCGGTGAGCGTCACCGGCTCGAGCCCGGCGGCCTTTGCCGCCTGTGCGATCGGGGTACCGGCGCGGACCTTGGCGGCGAGCGCGTTCGCCGCGGTCTGGTCGGCGACGACGACCTGGACGATCGTGCGCAGATCGGCGGCGGCATATTTGCCCGACTGTGCCTGGTAGGCAGCGGCGATCTCGGCTGCGGTCGGCGTCGCAGCGGCAGCAACGGCGGCAGCGTTGACGAGCGCATAGCGCACGACGCGGCGCTCGGGCATGCGGTAGCGCGAGGCGTTGCGCGTGTAATAGGTGTTCAGCTCGGCATCGGTCGGCACGGCGCCGGCGGGCACCGCCTGCGACGGGATGAAGCCGATCGTGCCGGCGCGCTTCTCGAGCAGCAGGCTGGCGTAAGGGAGCGCGAGCTGGAGCGGGACCTGGTTGGCCTTGAGCGGCGACTGCCACAATTGCTTGACGAGGATCTGGTCGGTGGTCTGCAGCCGAACGTCGGCGTCGGTCATGCCGATCTGGCGCAGCACGCCTTCATACTTCTCCTGGCTGAACTTGCCGTCGAGCCCCGAAAGCCCAGGCTGCGCGGCGATCACCGCATCGACTGCGGGCTTGCCGACGACCATGCCCTGCGCCTGCGCGTACTGGCGATAGGCGGTCGAATCGATCAGCCGCTCGAGCGTCGCGTCGAACCCGCCGCCCGCGACGAACTGCGCCATGTCGAGCGTCGGGTTCTGCTGGCGATAGCCGTCCATGTCGCGCTGAACGGCAGTCTGCAGCTCGCTGACCGAGATCGTCTTCTTGCCGACGGTGGCGACGATATCGCCCTTGGCGACAGGATTGGCGCTGCCCGACAGGCCGGCGCGGTCCCCCAGCACGAATGCCAGGCCGAGCAACGCGACGAAGCCGAGCGCGATCGCGCCTCCGAACCGGTGGGCAATCATTCGGCGGAAAAAGCTGAGCATGGTCGGAAACGGCCAATCTGTCTGGAGCGTGGTGCCGCTGCTTTAGGGGGCAGGCGAGGTCGCATCAACCCAGGCGGTTGGACTTGTGCCGCGCGCACGCTTCGGTATCGCTGTCGCGCAACGATCAAAACGGGAGAGATGCAGGATGGCGCGACGCAAGCTGGTGGCAGGCAATTGGAAGATGAACGGCAACCGTGCCGCCTTGGCCGAACTGGTCCTGATCGCCGAGGCGGCGCGCGCGGCGCCCGGGGTCGACGTGTCGATCGCGCTGCCCGCGACGCTGATCGCGCCCGCGGTGGCGCTGGTGCCTGGCTTCGCGTTCGGTGGCGAGGATGTCCATGCCGCCGAAAGCGGCGCACATACCGGCTGCCTGTCGGCGTCGATGCTCGCCGAGGCGGGGGCCAGCTTCACGATCGTCGGGCATAGCGAACGCCGCGCCGACCAGGGCGAGACGAGCCAGGACGCCTGGGCCAAGGCGAGCGCGGCGCACCGCCACGGGCTCGGCGTGATCCTGTGCGTCGGCGAAACCGATGCCGAGCGTGACGCCGGCCGTGCCGCGCGCGTCGTCCAGGCGCAGATCGAGAAATCGGTCCCCGATCTCGCGACGGGCGACTGGCTGACGATCGCGTACGAACCGCGCTGGGCGATCGGCACGGGGCGCACCCCGACGCTCGACGAGATCGGCGAGGTCCACGCGATCGCGCGTGCCAAGCTGCGCACGCTGGTCGGCGATGCCGCCGACGGGATCCGCATCCTCTATGGCGGATCGGTGACGGGCGCGAATGCGACGGCGATCCTCGAAACCGAGGATGTCGACGGCGCGCTGGTCGGCGGCGCGAGCCTGACCGCGGCGAAGTTCGTGCCGATCATCGAAGCGGCATAAGCGGGGGCGTGGCGCGGAAGCTTAAGGTCTTCGTCGTGCCGGCCGGGTTTCACGACGCCTATGTCGCCGCGCCGAGCCGCAAGGCCGCGCTTGCGGCGTGGGGAAGCGAGCACGACCTGTTCGCGCGCGGGATCGCGCAGGAAGTGAGCGATCCCGCATTGATGGCCGAGCCGCTGGCGCATCCGGGCGAGGTGATCAAGCGCTCGCGCGGGACGAGCGCCGAGCAGATCGCGGCGTTGCCGGCGCTACCGGCGCGCGCGGCGAAGGCGGCGGAAGATGTGCCGGCCGAGCGCGCCAAGGTCGGCCGGAGCGGAGCCAAGCGGGTGGCGTCGGCTCCGCGCAAAGCCGAGCCCAAACCCGAACCACCGCCCAAGCCCTCGAGCGAAGCGCTTGCCGCCGCCGAGCAGGCGCTCGCCGATCTCGAAGGCAGCTACCGCGCCGCCGACGCCAAGCTCGTCGCCCGCCAACGCGCGCTCGACCGCGAGCGGCGCGATCTCGACGCGCAGCACGACCGGGAGGGCAAGGCGCTGAGCGCAGCGCTCGCTGCCGAGCGCGACCGTTACGACACGGCGATGGCGCGCTGGCGGAAGGCGCGGGGCGCTGGCTGATCGTTTGGGGCGCGGCGCCGGGCGGTTGACTCGATTGACCCCAAGACGCGGTGTTTACAATCGCGATCGTTTCCGTTTTCGTGCCAATCCAGTCCTGCCGGTCCGACGATGTTAAAGAGCAGAACAGTCTATATCATAACCGCCGACATGTAGGACAGCGTCATGGGTGATGGCGACCCGATACCGACGTCAGGAGCGCGGTTTTCCGCGCGGCGGGCCGATGATATACGGCGCACACGCGAAGGCGGGGTTGAAGTCCGTAGGCAGCCGTCCGCGCTTGTCGGGAAACACCAGGACCAAGGCGACGTACGGGGGCTTCTTCGACTCCCGCACCTTCAGCCTGTCCTCTGCGGTCAGGCGGTAGAGGGCGGTCGCGCCAAGGGCGGACAACCGGACCTGCTGACGATGGGGTTCGACCGCTTCGATCGTGCAGCCGTTGAGCGTCCCCCGCGCAGCGACCTTGCAATACACCATGGCGCGCGCGCCGCCGGTGATATGCGCGGCCGGCATCGCTGCGATCTGTTTCGCCGTCGGCTGCACCGCCCAATGCGCCTGCTCGGTTTCCGGTCCAGATCGCGGTCGCGACGACCGATAGACCGAGAGCGTCGTATATGGGTGCGCGATCAACCCCATCGTCGCGACCGAGAATTGGAGCAGCAGCGACGCCGCCATCAGCATGGGCCGTGATCCCGACTGCGAGTCATTTTCCGAGGGTCCTTTCGATCGCGAGCTTCGCCCATTTCGACGGGGCGCGCCAGCGATACCCGTGTAACCACCGTAGCGACGATCCCGCCGCCGGCGGGACCCGTTCGATCAGTTTCCTCGCCAGTGCCTGCGCGATTACCGTCACCAGCAGGGATAGGCTATCCGCCGCGATCCGCCGCGATCCGTCGCGTCCGCGCTCCGCGAGCGCGACCCCCGTTCCCGACGCGACGACGCCCGCGTTCTGACGCAAAAGGGGATAGGCGGAGATCGACCAGAACCGGACGTCCAGCTTGCCTGATGGCCATCCCGACAGCGGACGCTCGGTATCGACCTTGAGCAACAACCCTGCGACTATCGACCCGCGAGATTTTGGGTCTTGATCGGGAGCGGCACGTGCTAGATTTCTTCTATAGACTCCGGCTGAAGCCGGGCGCTGACTTCATCGAGGAGCGGCCCGAGTCCGTATCGGCGGACCTTCCTTACGAGCTTCAATCGAAGATCTTCGATCAGCTGGCGACGGTCGGCATCGCCGGCGCAGGGCTCTCGGTCACGTTGATCGGCAGTTTGCTCCAGAACGCGTCGCGCGTCGTGTGGCTGTCAGTGATCCTCTTTGGGTTAGCCGCCATTACGTCGGTCGGTGCCAACGTTCGGCTGATCGACGGACTGACCCAGCGCCGGCCTGTCCTACGCCGCACCAAGCTGGACGTGCAGATCGCGATGGGCCTGATCGGCATGGCGATCGGATGCCTGTGCATGAGCATGTATTACGAGGGTGATCGTGCACCACCGAAGGCCGCTAGCGTGCAGCCGGCACGGTAAAGCTGGGATGTTCGCTGACCACCACCACGGGACGAGTGGCCCGGACTAATAACAGCACCTTGAGCGGAATGTCCGCTTACCACCAATAATCGACGTTGAACCGCTCGCCGACATCAAACCGGCGGCGGGACCAGTCCGATCAGCTTCATCGCCACTGCCTGCGCCACCATCGTCACCAGCCAGAACAGGCTGTCGCGAACGATCCGCCGCGGCGCCGCGCCGTGGTAGCGCTGCGTGACCGCCACCACCGGCAGCACGAACCCCACCCAGATCACCACCGCGCTGCCCACCGCCATGATCCATGGTGCCGCCTTGGGCGGCGCGAGTATCAGCGCGCCGGCCAGGATCGACGCGAACCAGAACAGGCCGAGTGCGGCCACGACGATCGCGCTGACCGCTACGCGCCCGCGCCCGAACGCCACGTGATAGGCGGCACCCAGCATGAGCCCGATCAGCGTCGCGACGAGGATCGGCACGAGGTTGATCAGGATGTAGATCATGCCGGGAAGCGACCCTTGAGCATCGCCCAGGCCGCGCGCAGGCCGAGCGCCTCGCCGCCCTTGGGGCGACCGGGCTTCGAACTCGGGCGCCACGCGAAGGTGTCGAAATGCGCCCAGGGCGTGCCCTCGGGGACGAAGCGGCGCAGGAACAGCGCGGCGGTCACCGATCCGGCGAACCCGCCGTCGGGGGCGTTGACGAGGTCGGCGATGTCCGAAGACAGCATGTCGTCGTACCCGTCCCACAGCGGCAGCCGCCACAGCGGATCGCCGACCGCCGTCCCCGCCGCGAGCAACGCCGCCGCCAGCGCCTCGTCATTGGCGAAGGTCGCGGGGAGGTCGGGCCCGAGCGCGACGCGCGCCGCGCCGGTGAGCGTCGCGAAATCGAGGATCAGCGTCGGGTTTTCCTCTGCCGCACGCGTCAGCGCGTCGCCGAGCACGAGCCGCCCTTCGGCATCGGTGTTGGTGTTCTCGACCGTCAGCCCCTTGCGCGTGCGGAGCACGTCGCCCGGGCGGAAGGCGTTGCCCGAAATGCTGTTCTCGACCGCGGGGATCAGCAGATGCAGCCGCACGGGGAGCCGCGCCGCCATCACCAGCCCGGCGAGCGCGAGCGCGTGCGCTGCGCCGCCCATGTCCTTCTTCATCAGCCGCATCCCCGACGACGGCTTGATATCGAGCCCGCCCGAATCGAAGCACACGCCCTTGCCGACGATCGCGATGCGCGGATGCGAGGGATTGCCCCATTCGAGCTCGATCAGCCGCGGCTCGCGCCCGCGCGCGGCGGCCTGGCCGACCGCGTGGATCATCGGATAGCCTTTTTCGAGTGCGTGGCCCTTCGTCACGGCCACGGTCGCGCCGTGGGCCTGGGCGAGTTGCTGCGCCTCGGCTTCGAGCTCGGCCGGGCCGAGATCGGCGGCGGCGGTGTTGACGAGGTCGCGCACCTTGGCGGTGGCGCGCGCGAGGCGAACGGTTTCCTCGATCCGCGCGGGCTCGCCGGTGAGCAGTACGCGTGCGCCGACCGGGATTTCGTCGCTGCGATAGCGATCGAACTTATGCTGCGCGAGGCACCAGCCGAGCATCGCCGCGCCGGGCTCGCCCTCGGCGAGGCGATAGGTGCCCTCGGGCAGTTGTTCGCCGAGCGAGGCGATCCGCCACGGCGAATCGAGGCTTTCGTTGCAGACGAGCAGCATCGCCCAATCCTCGGGCTTGTCGCCCGGCAGCACCGCGCGATTGCCGGGCTTGCCGGTCAGCCGGTGCGCGGCGACCACGGTGCGGATCCGCGGCGGCTGAGCGCCGAGCCACGCCTCCCACGCCTCGGGGCGAACGACGTGGATGAGGCGCGCGGGCTGGCCGCGATCGGGTTGCAGCAATGCTGCGGGGTCGAAGGTCATACCCCTTTATCGGAAGCGCAGCGCCGAGGCGCAACCCGCGCGTAATTACGCGAGCGGCACGCCGTACAGGTCGTGTTCGTCGGCATCCTCGATGCTGACCGCCACGATGTCGCCCTGCTTGAGGTGGCCGGCGTCGCGCAGGAAGACCTCGCCGTCGATCTCGGGCGCGTCGGCCTTCGAGCGGCCGGTGGCGCCGCCCTCTTCATCGACCGCGTCGATGATCACGTCGAGCGTGCGGCCGACCTTGGCCTGCAGCTTGTCGGCCGAGATGCGCGCGGTGAGTTCCATCAAGCGGGCGTAGCGCTCTTCCTTGATCTCTTCGGGCACGTGGTTGGGCAGGTCGTTCGCGGCGGCGCCTTCGACCGGCTCGAAGCGGAACGCGCCGACGCGGTCGAGCTGCGCTTCCTCGAGCCAGTCCATCAGATAGGCGAAGTCGTCCTCGGTCTCGCCGGGGAAGCCGACGACGAAGGTCGAGCGAATCGCGATGTCAGGCGCGATCGTGCGCCAAGTCTTGATGCGCTCGAGCACCTTGGTTTCGTTCGCCGGGCGCTTCATCAGCTTGAGGACGTTGCGGCTGGCGTGCTGGAACGGGATGTCGAGATAGGGGAGGATCAGCCCCTCGGCCATCAGCGGGATGACCTGGTCGACATGCGGGTACGGGTAGACGTAGTGCAGGCGCACCCAGGCGCCGAGCTTGCCGAGTTCGCGCGACAGGTCGGTCATGTGCGCGCGGACTTCTTCGCCGTGCCACATCCGCGGCTGGTGGCGGATGTCGACGCCGTAGGCCGAGGTGTCCTGGCTGATGACGAGCAATTCCTTGGTGCCGGCTTCGATCAGCTTCTCGGCTTCGCGCAGGATCGCATCGGGGCGGCGGCTGACGAGGTCGCCGCGCAGGCTGGGGATGATGCAGAAGCTGCAGCGGTGGTTGCAGCCTTCGCTGATCTTCAGATAGCTATAGTGGCGCGGCGTCAGCTTGAGGCCGCTGTCGGGAACGAGGTTAAGAAACGCGCTCGGCGGCATCGGCGCCGCTTCGTGGACTGCGCCGACGACTTCTTCGTACTGATGCGCGCCGGTCACGGCGAGGATGCCGGGGAATTTGGCGCGGATCATCTCCGCTTCCTTGCCCATGCAGCCGGTGACGATGACGCGGCCATTCTCGGCGATCGCTTCGCCGATCGCTTCGAGCGATTCTTCCTTCGCCGAATCGAGGAAGCCGCAGGTGTTGACGAGCACGACGTCGGCGCCGGCATAATCGGGCGACATCGCATAGCCATCGCTGCGCAGCTTGGTCAGGATCCGCTCGCTATCGACCAGATTCTTGGGACAGCCGAGCGAGACCATGCCGATTTTCGGCGGGGAGGGGAGTGTTGTTGCCATGGGAACGGCGGCACATAGGCGTGTTCGCGCCATTTTTCCAGCGGTAGCGGTACAAGCCTTGCCCCGCCTTCATGGAAGGCCGCCGTTTCTTCGCTATGCCGATCCCGCGATCGCACTTATCGATGCATGTGCATGGCATATCCTAGACCCTGGCTGGCGTTGCTGCTCCTTGCGGGATGCGCGCCCGAGCGACCGCCGCCGCCGCATCTCGCCTTCGCCGGGTTGCCGGTCAGCGGCAGCGTCGGCGACGCGCGCCGCGCTGGCTTTACCGATTGCGTCCAGCCCGATTGGGGCAGCCTGCGCTGCCGCCGCCACGGCGTGATGCTCCTTGGCGCGGGGCCGTATGAAGCGGCGGTCGATCTGGTCGGCCACGAGGGCGGCGGCGGGTTCGACCAGCTGACGCTGTGGCACGCGGACGACCAATATGCCGTCTACAAGATCACCGACGTGCTCGACAAACAGGGCTGGAAGAACTGCAGCACCGGCGATGGCGAGCGCGGCGATCAGATCCTCTACACGCGCAAGGGCGCGCCGGTCCGCGTCTCGATGGACCTGAGCTATTGGGGCAAGCGGCGGCTGCGGCTGATCCCCGCATGGAACACGAAGGAGCGACGCTGTTGAGCGAATTTATCCCCGAGGTCCCGCGTCCGCAGGCAACGCGCTACCGGTTGGTCGCGCATCCCGATCTGCCGCCCGGCGCGGTCGAAGCGGTCGATGTCGATGTCATCAGGGACGGCGACACGCTGCTGCTGACCTTCATGGTCGAGGGCAACGACCATGTCGCCTTGCCCGATTGGGTCGCGGCGGCGCGCACCGACGATCTCTGGAAGACGACGTGTTGCGAGCTGTTCCTCGGCGTGGCGGGCGATGCCGGCTATGTCGAGTTCAACTATTCGCCCTCGACTCGCTGGGCGGCGTATCGCTTCGCGGCGCATCGCGCGGGCGGGCACGATCTGCCGCTCGCGGTCGATCCGCGCGTCGACCGTGGCGACGACAATTCGGCGTATCTCGTCGAAGTCGAGCAATCGCTCGCCGATCTTCCCAGCGGGCCGCTCGAGATGGCACTGACCGCGGTGATCGAGGAAACCGACGGCACCAAATCCTTCTGGGCGCTCGCCCACACCGACGGGCCGCCCGATTTCCACAACCGGGATTGCTTTATCGCAACCCTCCCGGCACCTGAGCAGCCATGAAATTCGGTATCGATCGCCTCCTCGCCGACCCCGCCTTGCGCGCCCCGCTCGCGGGCAAGCGCGTTGCTTTGCTCGCGCATCCTGCCTCGGTCACCGCCGATTTGACGCATTCGGTCGATGCGCTGATCGCCGCGGGTCTGAACGTCACCGCGATGTTCGGCCCGCAGCACGGTGTGCGCGGCGACCTGCAGGACAACATGATCGAATCGCCCGACTTTACCGATCCGACTTACGGCATGCCGGTGTTCAGCCTGTATGGCGAAGTGCGCAAGCCCACCGGGCAGTCGATGGGCACGTTCGACGTGATGCTGGTCGACCTGCAGGATCTCGGCACGCGGATCTACACCTTCGTCACGACGCTGCGCTACGTGCTCGAGGCCGCCGCCGAGCACGGCAAGACGGTGTGGGTGCTCGACCGCCCGAACCCGATCGGCCGGCCGATCGAGGGGCTGACGCTGCGCCCCGGCTGGGAGAGCTTCGTCGGCGCCGGGCCGATGCCGATGCGCCACGGGCTGACGATGGGCGAGCTCGGCCATTGGTTCATCGACCTGCTCAAGCTCGACGTCGACTATCACGTCATCGAAATGGAGGGCTGGCAGCCCGACGTCGCGCCGGGTTTCGGCTGGCCGAGCGACCGGGTGTGGATCAACCCCAGCCCCAACGCCCCCAACGCGATGATGGCGCGCGCTTACCCCGGCACGGTGATGCTCGAGGGCACCACGCTGTCCGAAGGCCGCGGCACGACGCGTCCGCTCGAACTGTTCGGCGCCCCCGATATCGACGCCCGCGCGGTCGTGGCCGAAATGCGTCGGCTGGCGCCCGAATGGCTCGATGGCTGCCAGCTGCGCGACATCTGGTTCGAGCCGACTTTCCACAAGCATGTGAAGACCTTGTGCAACGGTGTTCACATCCATGCGGAGGGTCCGGGCTACACTCACGCCGCGTTCCGTCCTTGGCGCGTCCAGGCGCTGGCGTTCAAGGCGATCCGTGGGTTGTATCCCGATTACGATCTGTGGCGCGATTTCCCGTACGAATATGCCTTCGGGAAATTGCCGATCGACGTGATCAATGGCGGCCCGGGCTTGCGCGAATGGACCGACGACTCGGCGGCGACGCCGCGCGCCTTGGACGCGATGACACAGCCCGACGAGGCCGATTGGGCCGAGTCGCGGGCGCGTTTCCTGCTCTATTGAGCGATAGGACGGATACGACACTCGTTTCGTCGCGCTTGCGCAACGACTCGGGGGTGTGACGGGATTCGAAGGTGGCGCTTCATCCCTCGGTATTCCATGACAATTCTATCGATTGCCGGCCCGGGGGGGTCGTATCGTGTGCCGGAGAAACGTCGTGGAATCCGATCGTCACTTCTACATGCGCCGTGTCGTCGCAGAACGCCTTGCCGCCGCGCGCGCCGTTACCGAGGAGGGCCGCCAGCGCCGCCTCGTCCTCGTCGAGACCTATCTGCAGAAACTCCAGGCGATGCCGGCCTGACCCGGCTCACCGCTTGCGCGTCAACTCGCGCATCGCGTAGTCGAGGCCGGCGAGCGTCAGCGGGTACATCCGGTCGGTCATCAGCTCGCGGATGATGCGCAGGCTCTGCGAATAGCCCCATTGCTGTTCGGGGATCGGGTTGAGCCACACCGCCGCGGGATAGGTGTTGGTCAGCCGCTGCATCCATACCGCACCCGATTCCTCGTTGAAATGCTCGACCGAGCCGCCGGGATGCGTGATTTCGTACGGGCTCATCGAGGCATCGCCGACGAACACGAGCTTATAGTCGTGGCCGAACTTGTGGAGCACGTCCCACATCGGCGTCCGTTCGGAAAAGCGGCGGGTGTTGTCCTTCCACACGCCTTCGTACGGGCAATTGTGGAAATAGAAGAATTCGAGGTTCTTGAACTCGGTCGTCGCCGCCGAGAACAGCTCTTCGCAGAGCTTGACCCACGGGTCCATCGATCCGCCGACGTCGAGGAACAGCAGCAGCTTGACCGCATTGCGCCGCTCGGCGCGCATGACGACGTCGAGCCAGCCCTGGCGCGCGGTGCCGGCGATCGTCGCGTCGATGTCGAGCTCGTCGGCCGCGCCCTCGCGCGCGAACTTGCGCAAGCGGCGCAGCGCGATCTTGATGTTGCGGGTGCCGAGCTCTTTCGTGTTGTCGAGGTTCTTGAAGTCGCGCTGGTCCCACACCTTCAGCGCGCGCTTGTGGACGCTTTCGCCGCCGATACGGACGCCCTCGGGATTGTAGCCGCTATTGCCGTACGGGCTGGTGCCGCCAGTGCCGATCCACTTGCTGCCGCCCTGGTGGCGCTCGTGCTGCTCGTCGAGCCGCTTCTTGAGCGTCTCCATGATCTCGTCCCACGACCCGAGCGATTCGATCTTCGCCATTTCCTCAGCGCTGAGATATTTCTCGGCGACGGCCTTCAACCAGTCGGCGGGGATATCGGCGCTGGTCTGGCCGAAGGTGGTGGCGATGCCCTTGAAGACCTTGGCGAAGACCTGGTCGAACTTGTCGAGCAGCCCCTCGTCCTTCACGTAGACGGCGCGCGACAGATAATAGAAATCCTCGGGCGTGCGGTCGATCACTTCGGCGTCGAGCGCCTCGAGCAGGAGCAGATGCTCCTTGAGGCTGGCGGGGATGCCGGCGGCGCGGAGCTCGTCGAGGAAATTTAGGAACATGGCGCCATGCTAGGGCCGGCGCTCGTACAGTGTCCAGTGGGATCCCGACAGGCCATGCGCGCGCGCGGACGCAAAGGCGCGATAGCGTACCCCGCATCGGACCGGATCGACCGGGAAGCTCTCGCCCTTGAAGCGATCGACGAACAGGAAGCGGACGGGCTTGCACCCGGGGGCCAGGACCGTGATCGGGTAGTGCAGATGCGCCGCGGCAACCTCGAGCATCGCTTGTCCCATCCAGCGGTCGATGACGACCACGCCACCGCGCGGCGCGCGCGCGCGCATCGCGATGATCGCTTGGGTGGGGTCTCCGCGCTGGTTGCGGATGAGGTCGACATCCTGCCACAGGCTGCCGGCGGTTATTCCTGCCAGCGCGAGCAAAGCGAGTCCGCGGTGCCACCCGCCCCGCGCGATCATCGTTCCGCTGGCCTCGGCGATCAGCAACAGCAAGGCAAGCGCTGCCACCAGGTAATAGCGCGGGTGCCCGGGATTGCCGGCGTGGAGGATGGCGAGGGTCACCGGAAACGCCGCTATCGCAAGCGTATAGAAGATCGCGCGGTCGGTGCCGAGACGCCGCGCCAGAACCACCAGGATCAGCGCGGCGGGCATCAGCCAGAGCGAAACGATCGGCCAGCCAATCGTGTAGCCGAGCATTTCGACGATCGCGTGGAGGAAGAGCAGAAGCTCGAACGGTTTGTAATCGCCGAATTGAAATCCCAGCGGGCTGGCCAAGGCCGCCCCGGCGAGGACGCCGAGCACGATGCCGAGCGTGATCACCGCTGGAAAGAACAGGACGAACGCCCGCCTCGCGGCGACGACAACGCCGTGTCGCGCGTACAGCGTCAAGAACACCCAGCCGATCAGGGCAATGCAGCCGAACAGCATCGTCAGTTGCGACAGCGCGCCGAGCGCAAAGCACAAGGCCAGCCGCATCCGCGTACGCTCGCCGCGTTCGTCGACCAGCCAGCGATCGATGAGCAGGATCGCGAGGAGCAAGGCGAGCGACATGCCCGCATAGCCGCGCGCTTCCGATCCCATCGTTACGACCATCGGCGAGACGGCGAACAGCAGCGCAGCGATCAGCGCGATGCCGTGGCTGCGTCGGCGAAAGATCTCCGCGGCGACGGGGATCGCCAATGTGCCAGCGACGATCGACAGCGCGCGCTGCAACAATGGGGGCGCGTCGAAGCCGACGAACTGCAACCATAGCGAATTGAGATGGTGATTGTTGTCGTGATTGATCTTGAGGAAAACCCCGAGCGGCGTCCCCGCCATGTGCGCGAGCTCGGCCGACCACGCTTCATCGAGCCACAGACCGCCTGTCGCCGCGGCGGTTCGCAGGCCGAGGCCAAGCAGCATGATCGCCGCAAGGAAGAAGGAAAATTGCCGCTGCACCCGATACGCCCCCCGATACGGCGGGTCTAGCGACGCGACGTTGCGCGATGGTTAACGCTTTACCGAACGTACGAGTCGATCAGCGCGCCGACATAATCGGGATCGCGTCCGGTGAGTTCGGGGGCGGGCTGGGCGCGGCTGCCATGATCGAGCGTGCTGCCATAAACGAAGCCGTAGGTCGGATAGATCGTGCTCCCCAGGCCATCCATGTCGCGGTACCACACTTTGACCGCGCTCCAGTCGCCGCGTGGCGAAACGTCGGTGAGCGTGACGTCCTGCTCGGCATGGCCGCGTTCGCCGTTCTGGCGCGACCAATTGGCGTGCGTCACCATCACGACATGGCTGTCGACCACTCGACTGATCACCGCGACATGGCCGAGCGGCAGCCGTGACGTGCGTTCGAACACGATCACCGCGCCAGGGCGGGGGATATCGCCGCGCTGATACCGTCCCGCGGCTTGCGTCCACCAGGTCCAGGCGTCGCCATAGATCGCGATGCCCGAGGCCGCGCGCGCGAACGGTACGCACTGGCCGACATAGTCGAGCAGCGAGGTCTTCGCACCTGCGGGCATACCGAGCGGCAGCAGCGCGGCCGCGAACAGCAAGGGAAAAAGGTTACGCATACAGGCATCCGATACCGGGTGCCCCCCAAAGACCGCGTAACGGGAAAGGGTTTAAGCTGAGGTTACCATCGTTCGACCGGATCGCGTGCGATCAACCGCTCAGCCCTTGTTCTGCTGTCGTTTGGCCATGAAGGCGAGGCGTTCGAACAGCATCACGTCCTGCTCGTTCTTGAGCAGCGCGCCGTGGAGCGGCGGGATCGCCTTGGTCGGATCGCGGTTCTGCAAGACGTCGAGCGGCATGTCCTCGTGGAGCAGCAGCTTGAGCCAGTCGAGCAATTCGCTCGTGCTCGGCTTCTTCTTGAGGCCGGGGACGTCGCGCACGTCGTAGAAGATATCCATCGCGCGGTTGACGAGGATCTTCTGGATGCCGGGGAAGTGGACGTCGACGATCGCCTGCATCGTCGCACGGTCGGGAAATTTGATGTAGTGGAAGAAGCAGCGGCGCAGGAACGCGTCGGGCAGTTCCTTCTCGTTGTTGCTGGTGATGATGACGATCGGGCGCTCGACCGCGCGGACCGTTTCCTTGGTCTCGTAGACATGGAATTCCATGCGATCGAGTTCCTGCAACAGATCGTTGGGGAATTCGATGTCGGCCTTGTCGATCTCGTCGATCAGCAGGACGGGGGGCGTGTCGCGCGTGAAGGCTTCCCACAATTTGCCGCGGCGGATGTAATTGGCGATGTCGTGGACCCGTTCGTCGCCGAGCTGACCGTCGCGGAGCCGCGCGACGGCGTCATATTCGTACAGGCCCTGTTGGGCCTTGGTGGTCGACTTGATGTTCCACTCGATCAGCTCGGCACCCAGCGCCTTGGCGATCTCGTAGGCAAGCACCGTCTTGCCGGTGCCGGGCTCGCCCTTGACGAGCAGCGGCCGGCGCAGCGTGACGGCGGCGTTGACGGCGACCTTGAGGTCGTCGGTCGCGACATAGCCCTGTGTGCCCTCGAAACGCTTCATCGCTGCAATCCCGTTTCATTTGAATACCGGGTACGGCGATAGAGGGAAACGGGGCCGCAGTGCAAGCTGCGGCTAGAGCCGATCGCGTGCGATCGCGCGCGCCTCGATCAAGTCGCACAGGCCGCGATGCTGCGCGAAGGTCTGTTGCGCACCGAACGCCATCGCGCGGCGGACCGCAGCGCTGGCACCGTGGCCTTCGGCGATCGTCTTGGTTTCGGCGATGTCGGGGAGCTGCGTCGCGGCGATCGTCGAGCCGGCCCGGCGCGCCGCCGCATCGAGGATTGCGCGGAAGGCATGCCAGTCGATCACCAGCGCGAGCGCCGCGCCGGTCGAGCAGCCCGCGCGATCCGACCGCGCGAGCATGTCGAAGGTATGGCGCATCGCGGCGAAGGCGGCGTCGCTCTCGGCCTGGCCCGGTGTCGATGGCAGTGGCCCGACCGCGGCCGTCAGATGCGCGAGGT
Organism: Sphingomonas sp. 10B4; assembly: GCF_035019905.1. Lineage (NCBI taxonomy): Bacteria > Pseudomonadati > Pseudomonadota > Alphaproteobacteria > Sphingomonadales > Sphingomonadaceae > Sphingomonas > Sphingomonas sp. 10B4. Next base: position 44,124 of record NZ_JASJVC010000009.1, read on the forward strand.
AGCCGCGTTCGAGTTGGAAGCCCTCGGCGGCCGCGGCGATCCAGCGATTGTCGAGCTCGGCCACGCTGCGCCGCGCGGCTTCGTCGAACAGATCGTTGAGCCGGCCGTGGACCGAGCACAAGGCGTGCACGGCATCGGCAAGGTCGCGCCCGGCAGCGCCAGGCGCCGACAGCCGCCGGAACAGCGTGTGCCCGGCAACGCCGTCGTCGATCGCCAAGGCCGCGATGCAGCCTGCGTCTGCCGCTGTCGTGGAATGATTGGATGCGATCGCCATGAGCTCCGTATTGTCCCTCTTGTCCCGAGCCGGAAGTGGCGCGGGCGTTGTTCGCTGCGAGGAGTGCAACAAAGGGATATACCGAACCGCGTAAAGAGCTGGTTTAGAGGCAGTTAAGGGTACCTAAACCAGATCGCTGATCTGACACGCGGCAACGATCACCGCGACCGCGCCGACGATCGCGCCATCGCGGCGGATCGGCGCGAGCGCAATCCGGACGCGAAGCGCCGGATGGGCGGCGCGGAGCAGAGCGCTGTCGAGCGGGGCGGTCGCCTTGCCGCCGAGCGCGTCGGCGAGCGCCGCCTCGAACGCGGGGCGTTCGTCCGCTGCGAAGAAAGCGGCGAAGCGCTGCTGGAACGGCACCGCAGAAGCGAGGTCGAGCATCGCACCGAACGCCCCGCTGATCGGCTCGCCGAGCATGCCGTCGGGATCGAGTGTTACGGTCGCGATTCCGGCGACGGCGAGCGCCGCGCTGGTAGCGTGCGCTGCGCGCGAGTCGCGATCGCGTGTCGCGTCTTGAGCGATGATCGCGACGCCGGCACCGGCCGGCTCGATTGCGAGCAACAGCATCCGCCCCGCGCGCGCCGCCGATGCGATTTCGAGCCGCTCGCCGATGCCGCGGTCGATCACTTGGCGGATTGCCGTGGCAAGCGTCGCGCGGACGCCAGGCGGCACGATCGCATCGACGGGCGCGCCCGGCCGCGCCAGGACGCCGAAATACGCGCGCGCCGCCCGGCTCGAACCGAGGATCGCGCCCGACGAATCGGCGACGAGCACCGAGTCGCCGATCGCATCGAGCACCGCGATCGCATCGATGGGCGTTGGAGCGGGCAGCGAGGATTGCGCCGCGCACAGCGCATCCATCGTCTCGATCGAGGTCAGCACGAAGCGCGGGCGACCGCGATGGAGGATATAGAGCGGGGCACGCGCGGCGCGCTCCTGCCACGCGCCGAAATGGCGCACGAGGTCCGAGGCGGTGACGAGCTGGTCAGCGGCGAGGGCGGGGTGCGACGACATCGCGCAAGGCGTACGCAAAAGTCGCCGCCGCCGTCACACTGTCACGCCGAAATGGACCCATCTTGCGGCGGATTTGCGAAGGTCGGCGGTACGCAAATCGCGTATCTGACGGTATTGCGACGGAGCGGTCGCCCGGCCGCGCCCGGCAAAGCGGCAGCGGTGGCGCCGGGCCACCGCTGCCGTCTGGCTTACTGGTCGAGGAACGACCGCATCTTGCGGCTGCGGCTCGGATGCTTGAGCTTGCGCAGCGCCTTCGCCTCGATCTGGCGAATACGCTCGCGCGTGACCGAGAATTGCTGGCCGACTTCCTCGAGCGTGTGGTCGGTGTTCATCCCGATCCCGAAACGCATGCGCAGCACGCGCTCCTCGCGCGGGGTGAGCGACGCCAGCACGCGCGTGACGGTTTCCTTGAGGTTGGCCTGGATCGCGGCGTCGACCGGGATGATCGCGTTCTTGTCCTCGATGAAATCGCCGAGATGCGAATCCTCCTCGTCGCCGATCGGCGTTTCGAGGGAGATCGGCTCCTTGGCGATCTTCATCACCTTGCGGACCTTCTCGAGCGGCATCGACAGACGCTCGGCCATTTCCTCGGGCGTGGGCTCGCGGCCCTGCTCGTGAAGGAACTGGCGGCTGGTGCGGACCAGCTTGTTGATCGTCTCGATCATGTGCACCGGGATGCGGATGGTGCGCGCCTGATCGGCGATCGAGCGGGTGATTGCCTGACGGATCCACCACGTCGCATAGGTGCTGAACTTGTAGCCGCGGCGATACTCGAACTTATCGACCGCCTTCATCAGGCCGATATTGCCCTCCTGGATGAGATCCAGGAACTGCAGGCCGCGGTTGGTGTACTTCTTGGCGATCGAGATCACCAGCCGCAGGTTCGCCTCGACCATTTCCTTCTTGGCGATACGCGCCTCGCGCTCGCCCTTCTGGACCATGTTGACGATGCGGCGGAACTCGGTGAGCGCCATGCCGGTGGCCTGGCTGATCTCCGAAATCTCGGTGCGGATACGGTCGGCGGCGTCGCTCTCGTTGGTGACGAAGGCGGTCCACTTCTTGTCGATCTTGGCGACCGACGGGAGGAACTGCTCGTCGAGCTCGTGGCCGATGTAACGATCGAGGAAGTCCTTGCGCGGCACCTTGTGGCGCTCGGCAAGGCGCAGCATCTGGCCGCCCAGCGCGGTCAGGCGCCGGTTGAAAGCATAGAGCTGGTCAACCAGATATTCGATCTTGGCGTTGTGGAACTGGACGCTCTCGACCTCGGCCGTGAGCTCCTCGCGTAGCTTGTGATACTTCTTCTCGTCGCCGCTCGACAGTTCGCCGCCGCCCGCCATCGCGTCGAGCCGCGATTGCTGGATCTTGGAGAACTTCTTGTAGAGCGCGGTGATGTTGGCGAAGCGTTCGAGCGCGATGGGTTTCAGCTGCTCTTCCATCTGCGCGAGGCTGAGGGTGTTGTCCTCTTCCTCGTCGTCGGAAGCACGCGGAGTACGGCGCTCGCCATCCTCGTCCTCGTCGACCGACGGCTCTTCGGGCTCGGCCTCTTCCTTGAACGACGGGCCGGCGTTCTTCTCGGAGATCTCGCCGTCGCCCTCTTCGGCTTCGGCCATCGCCTCGGGCGCCGGGTCCTTCGACAGCATCGCGTCGAGATCCATGATCTCGCGCAACTGCATCGTGCCCTCGTTGAGCGCGGTCGACCAATCGATGATCGCGTTGAAGGTGATCGGCGATTCGCACAGACCCAGGATCATCGTGTCGCGGCCGGCCTCGATCCGCTTGGCGATGGCGATTTCGCCCTCGCGGCTGAGCAATTCGACCGCGCCCATCTCGCGCAGGTACATCCGCACCGGATCGTCGGTGCGATCGATGACTTCCTTCTTCTTGACGTCGAGCGCGGGGCCGGCGTCTTCGCCCGGCTCGGCCGTCTCGGCATCGTCCTCGTCGTCCTGCTTGGGCTGCTCGTCGCCTTCTTCGCCCTGCTCGTCATTCTCGACGATGTTGATGCCCATTTCGCTCAGCGCGGCGCTGATGTCCTCGATCTGGTCAGACGACATCTCGCCCTGCGGGAGTGCTTCGTTGAGCTGCTCGTAGGTGATGTAGCCACGCTTCTTGGCGCGTGCGATCACCTTCTTGATCGACGCATCGTTCAAATCGATCAGCGGCGCATCGCTACCCTCGGTGGTTTCACCGACATCCGCCATATCCGTCTTCGCCATCAACTGCCCTCAGCAAAAGCCCTGGCGTCCTCGTTCGACTGCACCAGATTGGCGAGTCGCGCGTCCAGAGCCTGTTGTTCCTTCACGAGCGACACTTGCCGCTCGAACGCCTCATCCGAATAATCGGTCTGCATCATCGCCGTCGCTTCGGCCAGAGCCGCATCCACTTCAGGCCGCGCCACCAGGATCGCGATCGCCTCATCGAGCTCCTCGCGTGCCCTGGCGGGCTCGGCATCTCTTTGGGTGAACGAACACATGAGTTGGTCGGCCCGCAACAGATCGTGCGCGATTATATCAAATCCAGATGTGGCCAATATGGTAAGAAGGCGCTCACTATCAAGCGTCTGTTCTTCAAGCGCTGCATCAATCATCGCATCGAGCAGGTGCGAGAGGCGGTGATCGGTGATGGTGAGGCGGCTGAGCTCACCGATATGGCGCCCGATTTCGGTCGGATGGCGGAGCAGGCCGATCAGCACCGGTTTGGTCAGCACGCCGTCCATGCCGCGCGCGTGGATGCCCTTGGCGCCGTCGCCGACCGGGCCGGGGGCGGGTTTCCACGGCTGATTGCCCTTGCGCCCGCCACCGCCTTGCGGGCGGGGGACGAACGGCGCGCGGGGCGGGCGGGCGTTGAGCGCGTCGGTGCGGCGGCGAAACTCGGCGATATATTCCGATTTCACGTTGGCATCGGCGATCGTGTTGGCGATCTCGGTGAGGCGTTGCTTGAGGCCGGCGCGCTGTTCGGGGGTGGTGAGCGGTTCGGCGGCGAATTCGCTCGCCCACAGCCGGTCGACCAGCGGTTCGGGCTTGGCGAGCAGCGCCTCGAGCGCGCCGGGGCCCTTGGTGCGGACGAGATCGTCGGGGTCGACGCCCGGCGGGAGCGTGACGAAGGCGAGGCTGCGGCCGGGCTGGAGTAGGGGAGTGGCACGGTGCGCGGCGCGGATCGCGGCCTTCTGCCCCGCGCTGTCGCCGTCGAAGCACAGGATCGGGACCTCGGCGAGCCGCCACAGCCGCTCGAGCTGCGCTTCGGTCAGCGCGGTGCCGAGCGGGGCGACCGCCTCGCGGAACCCCGCCTGGGCGAGCGCGATGACGTCCATATAGCCCTCGACCACCAGCACGCGGCCGGTTTTGCGCGTGGCGGGGGCGGCCTTGTCGAGATTGTAGAGCGTGCGGCCCTTGTCGAAGAGCGGGGTTTCGGGGGAGTTCAGATATTTCGGCTCGCCATCGCCGATGATCCGCCCGCCGAACGCGATGGTGCGGCCGCGCGGGTCGCGGATCGGAATCATCAGGCGGCCGCGGAAGCGATCGTAAGGGGTCTTCTCCTCGACCTTGATGAGAAGGCCCGCTTCGACCAGCAGCGGGTCGCCATAGTCCTTCAGCGCGCCCTTGAGGCTCCCGCGCGAATCGGGGGCGAAGCCGAGCCCGAATTCGCGCGCGGTCTCGGGCTTGATGCCGCGCTTGGTAAGGATGTCGCGCGCGGTGGCGCCGGCGAGGCCGTTGAGCTGGTCGGTGAACCAGCCGGCGGCGTCGGCGCACGCCTCGTGCAGGCCCTTGGCGGCCTCGGCCTTCTCGGCGGCGCGCGGGTCCATCGCCGGGAGTTCCATCCCGGCGTTTTGCGCGAGTTCCTTGACGGCATCCATGAAGGGCAGGCCGCGCTGGTCGGTCATCCACCGGATCGCGTCGCCATGCGCCGAGCAGCCGAAGCAATGGTAAAAGCCCTTGTCGTCGTTGACGTAGAACGACGGGGTCTTCTCGTTGTGGAACGGGCAGCACGCGCGCCACTCGCGGCCGGCCTTCTGGAGCTTGGTGGTCTGGCCGACCAGGCTCGACAACAGGGTGCGCGCGCGGAGTTCGTCGAGGAATTGCGGGGAGAGGGTCATACGCGAGGTTCTGCGACTGAGGGAGCATCCGCCCATCCGTTCGTTTCGAGCGAAGTCGAGAAACCGGAGCTGATGCCGGGTTTCTCGACTTCGCTCGAAACGAACGAGGAGGGAATGGTGTCTGTTGGGGCGGCGGTTCGCTCTTTCGGCGGGCGGGCGAAATGCGACACCAAAGACCAATTTCCCGCGATCAACGCCTCCTTCTTCGCGCGCGACCAGCCGCCGACCATCCGCTCGGCCTCGAGCGCTTCGATCCGGCTTGGGAAATATTCGCTCCACACCAATGCCACCGGCATGCGCCGGGAGGTGAACTCACAATGCCCGCCGGCCTGGTGCTCGCCAATCCGGCGATCGAGATTGTCGGTGTGGCCCGTGTAGAATTTGCCGTCGGAGCAGCGGAGTATGTATGCCCAAAACGCCATGCGCCCTTAATGCGCGCATCGTGCCGTTCGTGTCGAGCGCCGTCGCCGGTTTCTCGACTTCGCTCGAAACGAACGGTGGAGGAGCGCGTCCTCCCGTCGAGGATTACGAAAGCGCCGCCTTCACCGCGGCACTCGCCTTGCTCATATCCAGCGTCGTCGCATGGCGCGCCTTCAGCTCCGCCATCACGCGGCCCATGTCCTTCATGCCGGTCGCCCCCAGCTCCGCCTTGATCGCCTCGATCGCCGCCGCGGTCGCCGCTTCGTCCATCTGCGTCGGCAGGAAGCGCTCGATCACCGCGACCTCGGCCGCTTCGCCATCGGCCAGCTCCTGGCGCCCGCCCTTGACGAACATCTCGATCGACTCGCGGCGCTGCTTGACCATCTTCTGGAGCACTTCGACCACCAGCGCGTCGTCATCGTCGGGTGCCTTGCCGGTGCGTGCCTCGATGTCGCGATTCTTGATCGCGCTCTGGACGAGGCGGAGGGTGGCGGTGGTCGCCTTGTCGCCGCCCTTCATGGCGGTGATGAGGGCAGCCTTGATGTCGTCGCGAATCATTACGGGTCCTTTTCGTGTGGCGGAGACCCTAGCGGGTTTATCCGATTGACGCATCGGTCGAGCGCTTCTAGTTCCCGCCCCTTAGCGACATCGACAATTAACACGGAGTGCCCGCCGCAATGGCCGACGCCTATCCTACGACCGCGTCCAAGGCTCCTGAAGGCGCCACTGGCGTGCTGGTGCTCTCCAGCGGCGAGGTCGTGTGGGGCCGTGGCTTCGGCGCGGAAGGGGCGGCCGTCGGCGAGGTGTGCTTCCACACCGCGATGACGGGCTATCAGGAAATCATGACCGACCCGAGCTTTGCCGGGCAGATGGTCACCTTCACCTTCCCGCACATCGGCAATGTTGGTGCCAATGCCGACGATATCGAGGCGGACAATCCGCATGCGCTCGGGATGATCGTGCGCGAGGACGTGACGGGCCCGAGCAACTTCCGTTCGGTCGAGCGGCTCGATGCGTGGATGGCCAAGCACGGGCGGATCGGGCTTTCGGGGGTCGATACGCGGGCTCTCACGCGGCGGATCCGCGCGGGCGGCGCGCCGAATGCGGTGATCGCGCATGCCGCGGATGGCATGTTCGATGTGGGCGCGTTGCTGGCGATGGCGCAGACGTGGCCTGGGTTGGAGGGCATGGACCTCGCGATCGAAGTGTCCACCGCGATGGATTACGGCTGGGCCGGCGGCGTGTGGAATCTGGGCGCGGGGTACGGGGAGAGCGGTGTCTCGACTTCGCTCGACACGAACGGAGAAGAGAGTGCGCCGCTCAACGCGGACGCGAGCATGTCTCTCCAGCCGTTCGTTTCGAGCGAAGTCGAGAAACCTGCACCCAAGCGCCCCCACGTCGTCGCGATCGACTACGGCTCGAAGCGCAACATCTTCCGCAACCTCGTCGCCGCCGGCGCCGACGTCTCGGTCGTCCCCGCAGGCGCTACCTTCGACGAAGTGATGGCGCTGAACCCCGACGGCATCTTCCTGTCGAACGGCCCCGGCGACCCCGCCGCGACCGGCATCTATGCCGTCCCGGTGATCCGCCAGCTGCTCGAGACCGGCAAGCCGCTGTTCGGCATTTGTCTGGGCCATCAGCTGCTCGGCCTCGCGGTCGGCGCGACCACCACCAAGATGTTCCAGGGCCATCGCGGCGCCAACCATCCGGTGCAGCGTTTGTCCGATGGCGCGGTCGAGATCACCTCGATGAACCACGGCTTCGCGGTCGAGCGCGCGAGCCTGCCGGCGAGCGTGCGCGAGACGCACGTCTCGCTGTTCGACGGCTCAAACGCCGGCCTCGAACTGACCGACCGCCCCGCCTTCAGCGTGCAATATCACCCCGAGGCGAGCCCCGGCCCGCAGGACAGCCTGTATCTGTTCGAGAAGTTCGTGGGAATGCTGGTGTGAAGTGGTCGCTCTCACCGATCTTCCTGCTCGCACTGTGTGCGAACGCAGGGCCGACGTGGGAGGCGTTGTCCATGTCTCAGAAGCAAGTGAGGCTCGATAGGGTCGCATCTGCCTGCCACTTGCCCCGTAGCGTTTTCAAATTGCGCGCAGGGGATGATTTCCATTTTCAGCCGTCTCCGAACGCCAAGTATCGAAACGTGGAATGCGCGTTGACCAAGCTCGAGCAGATCCACGGTCTCCCCAAAATGGGCTTCATCGGTCGCGAAACGTACGAGCCCGAACCCCAGACGAAAGCTCAGCCATGACCCTCCCAGACGTCGATCCCGCCCGGCTCGAAGAAGAATGGAGCGCCGACAAGGAGGTGCTCGCCAGCCTCGCCGAGAATGGCGACCGCTCGGATATCGTCCGCGCCGTGGACGTGAGCTTCCGCGGGTCCGAGCCCGCGCTCGACCGGCTCGAGGAGGATGCCGAGGAACTCGGCTTCGAAGTGATCGAGCGCGAAGAGGATGAGGAGGGCGAAATCTCGCTCTTCCTCGGCTGCGAGCAGACTTCGGACGAAGCCGCGATCCGTGCGCTGACCAAGCGCTGCCTGCAGATCGAACTGATCTACGACGTGGAATATGACGGCTGGGGTTGCACCGCCGAAACCGGACTGATGAGCTGACATGCCAAAACGCACCGACATCACCACCATCCTCGTCATCGGCGCGGGGCCGATCGTCATCGGCCAGGCGTGCGAGTTCGATTATTCGGGCACGCAGGCGATCAAGGCGCTGCGCGAGGAGGGCTATCGCATCGTCCTCGTGAATTCGAACCCGGCGACGATCATGACCGACCCCGAGCTGGTCGGCTGGAGCGAGGCCGAGGGCGCGACCTATATCGAGCCGATCACCCCCGAGATCGTGGCGAAGATCATCGCCAAGGAAGTAGCGGCGCGCCCGAACGACGTGATGGCGCTGCTCCCGACGATGGGCGGGCAGACCGCGCTCAACACCGCGCTCGCTTTGTTCAACGACGGCACGCTCGCGAAATACAATGTCGAGATGATCGGTGCCGATGCCGAGGCGATCGACAAGGCCGAGGACCGGCTGAAGTTCAAGGATGCGATGACCAAGATCGGTCTCGAATCCGCGCGCTCGGCGATCGCGCACACAGTCGAGGAGGCACTCGCCGGGTTGGAGCGCACCGGGCTGCCGGCGATCATCCGGCCGAGCTTCACTATGGGCGGATCGGGCGGCGGCATTGCGTACAATCGCGAGGAATTCCTCAACATCGTGCGCAGCGGGCTCGACCTTTCGCCAACCACCGAAGTGCTGATCGAGGAATCGCTGATCGGCTGGAAGGAATATGAGATGGAAGTCGTGCGCGACCGCGCCGACAATTGCATCATCATTTGTTCGATTGAGAATGTCGATCCGATGGGCGTCCATACGGGCGACTCGATCACCGTCGCGCCCGCGCTGACGCTGACCGACAAGGAATATCAGATCATGCGCAACGCGAGCATCGCGTGCCTGCGCGAGATCGGCGTCGAGACCGGGGGCTCGAACGTGCAGTTCGCGGTCAACCCCAAGGACGGGCGCCTGATCGTGATCGAGATGAACCCGCGCGTGTCGCGTTCCTCTGCGCTGGCGTCGAAGGCGACGGGCTTCCCGATCGCCAAGGTCGCCGCCAAGCTCGCGGTCGGCTACACGCTCGACGAGATCACCAACGACATTACCGGCGCGACGCCGGCCTCGTTCGAACCGACGATCGATTACGTCGTCACCAAGATACCCCGGTTTGCGTTCGAGAAGTTCAAGGGCGCCGAAGCCGTGCTGTCGACCGCGATGAAGTCGGTCGGCGAAGTGATGGCGATCGGCCGCAACATCCATGAATCGATGCAGAAGGCACTCCGCGGGCTCGAGACGGGGCTCTCGGGCTTCAACATCGTCGATCGCCTCGCCGGTGCGCCGCGCGAGGAGATCGAGGCAGCGCTGTCGATCGCGACCCCCGACCGCTTGCTGGTCGCGGCACAAGCGCTGCGCGAGGGCTTCACTGTCGCCGAGGTGCATGCGCTCGCGAAGTACGACCCGTGGTTCCTTGAGCGAATCGCCGAGATCGTCGCGGCCGAGAATGAGGTCTGCACCGATGGCCTGCCGCGCGATGCGGCGGGGATGCGGCGTCTCAAGGCGATGGGCTTCAGCGACAAGCGCCTCGCCTTCCTCGCGCTGCAATCGGCGAATCTGCGCGAGCGCGGCACCGCGCGCGGCGGGCTGATCCACGACGTCGTCCAGATGATGACCGGCGGCACCACCGAGGCCGAGGTGCGCGCGGCGCGCCACAAGCTTGGGGTCCGCCCGGTATTCAAGCGGATCGACACCTGCGCGGCCGAGTTCGACGCCAAGACGCCCTATATGTATTCGACCTACGAAGCGCCGAGCTTCGGCGAGCCAGAGTGCGAGAGCCAGCCGACCGATCGCAAGAAGGTCGTCATCCTCGGCGGCGGTCCGAACCGGATCGGGCAGGGGATCGAGTTCGATTATTGCTGCTGCCACGCCTGCTTCGCGCTGGGCGACGCGGGCTATGAGACGATCATGGTCAACTGCAACCCAGAAACGGTGTCGACCGACTATGATACCTCCGACCGCTTGTACTTCGAGCCGCTGACCGCCGAAGACGTGCTCGAGATCCTGCACGTCGAGATGTCGAACGGGACGCTGCACGGCGTGATCGTCCAGTTCGGCGGGCAGACCCCGCTCAACCTCGCGCAAGCGCTGCAGGATGCCGGGATCCCGATCCTCGGCACCAGCCCCGACGCGATCGATCTCGCCGAGGACCGCGAGCGGTTCGCCGCCCTCATCAACAAGCTCGGCCTGCGCCAGCCCGCCAACGGCCTCGCGCGCAGCCGCGAGGAGGCGATCGTTGCTGCCGAGCGGATCGGCTATCCCGTGCTGATGCGCCCGAGCTACGTGCTCGGCGGCCGCGCGATGGAGATCGTCGACGGGCGTCCGCAGCTCGAGGAATATATCCAGACCGCGGTGCAGGTGTCGGGCGAATCACCCGTGCTCATCGACCAGTATCTGCGTGACGCGATCGAGGTCGATGTAGACGCGATCTCCGACGGCACCGACGTGACGGTGGCGGGCGTGCTCCAGCATATCGAGGAAGCCGGCGTCCATTCGGGGGACAGCGCCTGCTCGATCCCGCCTTACTCGCTCTCGCCTGAGATCATCGCCGAGATCGAGCGGCAAACCATCGCGCTCGCCAAGGCGCTGTCGGTGGTCGGGCTGATGAACATCCAGTTCGCGGTCAAGGACGGCCTAGTCTATCTCATCGAGGTCAATCCGCGCGCCTCGCGCACCGTGCCGTTCGTTGCGAAAGCGATCGGCGCACCGATCGCCAAGATCGCCGCGCGCGTGATGGCGGGCGAGAAGCTCGCCGACCTGCCCAAGATCGACCGTCACATCGACTATTACGCGGTCAAGGAAGCCGTCTTCCCGTTCAACCGCTTCCCCGGTGTCGATCCTGTCCTGTCACCCGAAATGAAAAGCACGGGCGAAGTGATGGGAATCGATCCCGATTTCACGCTCGCCTTCGCCAAGTCGCAATTGGGGGCAGGGACCGTCCTGCCCAAGAGCGGGGCGCTGTTCGTCAGCGTCAAGGATGGCGACAAGCCGGTGATCCTGCCCGGCGTGCGCGCGCTCTCCGCGCATGGCTTCACGATCGTCGCGACCGGCGGGACCGCGGATTACCTCACCGACCACGGCGTCACCGTCGAGCGCGTCAACAAGGTGGCGCAGGGGCGGCCGCACATCGTCGACCGGATCAAGGATGGCGGGATCGACTTGATCTTCAACACCACCGAGGGGTGGCAGAGCCTCAAGGACAGCTCGCCGATCCGCGGCTCGGCGCTCGCGCAGAAGATTCCGTACTTCACCACGGCGCCGGCAAGCGTCGAGGCGGCACAGGCAATCGTCGCGCTTTCGACACGCAGCCTTGAAGTACGGCCGCTGCAATCCTATTATTCGCACTCGCACAAGTAATTCCCCACATCATAACATCGTGCGGGCGGGCCCAGGGCGGGTCGGCCAACCGGGGAATTTTGAAGACGAAGGACGAAGAGGGATGGCTACCGTCGAAAAGATGCCGATGCTGCAAGAGGGTCATGACCGGCTCAATGCGGATCTGAAACGGCTTAAGGCGGAGCGTCCGACCATCGTCGACGCGATCGAGGAAGCGCGTGCGCACGGCGATCTCTCAGAGAACGCCGAATATCACGCCGCCAAGGAGCGCCAGGGCCAGATCGAAGCTTCGATCAGCGACATCGAGGACAAGCTGGCGCGTGCGCAGGTCATCGATCCCAAGGATCTGTCGGGCGACAAGGTGGTGTTCGGCGCGACCGTGACGCTGCTCGACGAGGACGACAAGCCGGTCAAATATCAGATCGTCGGCCAGACCGAGGCCGACGCCAAGGGCGGTCGGATCTCGTACAATTCGCCGCTGGGCCGCGCGCTGATCGGGCGCAAGCTCGAGGACGAGGTCGAAGTGACGGTGCCGTCGGGCGACCGCTACTACGTCGTCTCGAAGATCGAATTCATCTGATTATGTCCCTCTCCCGCTTGCGGGAGAGGGGTAGACGCCGAAGGCGGCGCGGGGTGAGGGCAGTGCTGTTCGCATACAGCCCTCACCCGACCTCGCTGCGCTCGGCCACCCTCTCCCGCAAGCGGGAGAGGGAGTTTAATCACGCCCCCGGCGCGAGCAGTTCGGGCTGCAGCAGGCGGTGCAAATGCACCACGACATACTTCATCTCGGCGTCGTCGACGGTCCGCTGCGCGGCCGCGCGCCAGGCCTTTTCGGCGCTGGCATAATCCGGAAACACCCCGACGATATCGATCGACGACAGATCGTCGAAATCGAGCGTGCGCGGATCAGCGACGCGGCCGCCGAAGACGAGGTGGAGCTTGCTCATGTGCGGTTTCCCGAAATAAAAAGGCGTGGTTCGCGACGTCCTAGTCGCGAACCACGCCTTCGGGAACCGTAGAGGCGGGATTATTCGCCCGTTGGCGCCTTTTTGGCCGCCGACGTGTCGTTGGCGGCGGTCAGCGCTGCAAGCGCTGCGGTCGAGATCGCCTTGATGACGCCCTCGAGGATTCGCGAGGCTTGATCGCGCGCCGAATCACGCGACAGGCCGAGCACGCCGAGCTCGGACTTCGCGGTATCCTTCGCCGCATCGACAGCGCCGTATGCGGTGTTGCTCAGCCGCTGGCCGACGGTGGCAAGCAAGCGCGCCTCCTGCGCGGTGCGCGGGACGAACGCCGCGACGACCGCGCCGAGCGCGATCCCGCCGACGAGCGCCGACATCGGATTGGCTTCGATCCCGCTTGCGGCCTTGCCGGTCAGATCGCGGACCGAAGCGGTCGTCGTATCGAGCGCATGGCTCGCACTCGCGCGTACCGACTCGACGCTCGTCGGCTTGCTCGAGGATGTGGCGTGGGGGTGGGCATCTTTCATCGCTGGGATCCTCTGTGTCATGGGGTGGCGAGCGATTAACTCTCGGTCTTTGAAGCGGTTGCGCGACGGATCAGCTTTGCAATCGGTCCACGCGCGAGGAACAGGCCTAGCAGCCCGAGCCCGACGCCGACCGGCACCGGCTGGCGCTTGGCGGTATCGACCGCGACCGCCATCGCTTCCATGCCGCGCTCCTTGATCGTGTCGGCGACATCCTGCGCCATCACTTGCGGGCTGGCCTTGTGCTGCAACGCGCTGACCGTCGTCGACAGTCGGGCGCGTGCCGCATCCGCGCGGGCTTGGGCCAGCGCGACTTTCGGATCGAGACCGGTCATGCGATCGTCTCCGCGGATCCGAAGATCCGCTTGAAGTGGCGGGTCGCGAGGAACCCGAGCAGGCCGGCGAGCACGAGCGGAATGCCAGCCACGATCGCGGTTGCCGCGACCGGCCCGATGAGCGGCGTCAGGATCATCAGCAAGCCGACGACCAGCGCGGTCGAGCCAAGGCTCGCGAGCAGCAGCGCGACCACGATCAGCACGACGCCGCTCTTGGCCTGGCCGACCTTTGCGCCGACCTTGGCCTTCTGCAAGTCGATCTCGCTGCGAACGACGTCCTGCGCGTCGCCGACGACGCGGGAGAGCAGGGTGGCGATCCCTTCGTCCGCCACCCCGCCCGAGCTAGCTATGTCCTTCATCGGTGCCCCCGAAACGCTTGCGCTCAAGCCTTGTCGTCACGATCGGCGGCGAGCCCGGCCTGCAACAGGCGGACGAGTACGAAACCGACCGCCGCTGCGGTGCCGATCGCGACCGCCGGGCTCTTCTGGACGAAGTCACGCGCGTCCTCGATCAGATCGTCGAGCTGCTTGGCCTTGAGGCCTTCGGAGAAGTCCGAGACCTTAGTTGCGGCGGTACGGGCATAGGCGCCGTATTGCTCGCCGAGCTTTTCATCGACCGTGCCCGCGGCATCGTTGATCATCTTGACGACTTCATCGAGCGCACCGCCAGCGCGGGCCTTGCCGTCCTCGGCATAGCTCTTCGCGCGATCGACGGCTTCCTTGCCGATCTTGCTCGCGCTGTCCTTCAACAGCTGCGACGCAGTCGAGGTCGCCTTGACGGCCTCGTCGGTCGCGGTCTTCGCGGCGTCCTTGGCTGCGTCGAGATGGTCGTGTGCAGTGGTGGAATCGGAGGTGGTAGCCATGACAAGCGCCCTTCGTTGGAATATCGAAACAAGATAACCGGTCAGCGTATCCGCCGGTTCCATCAGATCCACGCGAATTGCCGCGGCGCGTGATAGCCGGTAGAGGCACGCGCGAACCGCTCGTCCATATCGTTAGAAGGATCGTTCCGTGACCGCAATCATCGACATTCATGCCCGCACGATCCTCGACAGTCGCGGCAATCCGACCGTCGAAGTCGATGTGATGCTCGAAGATGGCAGCTTCGGCCGCGCCGCGGTGCCGTCGGGCGCCTCGACCGGCGCACACGAAGCGGTCGAGAAGCGCGACGGCGACAAGAGCCGCTGGGGCGGCAAGGGCGTCGAGGACGCCATCGACGGCGTGAATGGCGAAATCGCCGACGCGGTGATGGGCCTCGAGGCCGAGGATCAGCGCGAGATCGACCAGGTGATGATCGAGCTCGACGGCACCGAGAACAAGAGCCGCCTGGGCGCGAACGCAATCCTCGGCGTCAGCCTCGCGGTCGCCAAGGCTGCGGCCGATGCGCGCACGCTGCCGCTCTATCGTTATGTCGGTGGTGTTTCGGCGCATGTCCTGCCGGTGCCGATGATGAACATCATCAACGGCGGCGAGCATGCCGACAACCCGATCGACTTCCAGGAATTCATGATCGTCCCGGTCGGCGCGACCTCGATGATCGAGGCGGTGCGCTGCGGGTCGGAAATCTTCCATACGCTCAAGAAGGCGCTGCACGACAAGGGTCTGGCGACGTCGGTGGGCGACGAAGGCGGCTTTGCGCCCAACATCGCCTCGACCAACGAAGCGATCGAATTCATCCTGCGCTCGATCGAAACCGCAGGCTACACGCCGGGCGACGACGTGATGCTGGCACTCGATTGCGCCGCGACCGAGTTCTACAAGAACGGCAAGTATGAGATTTCGGGCGAGGGCAAGAGCCTCTCCAGCCACGAAATGGCCGAATATCTTGCCGACCTGACGCGCCGCTACCCGATTTTTTCGATCGAGGACGGTATGGGCGAAGACGATTGGGAGGGCTGGAAAGCACTTACCGACATGGTCGGCGACAAGGTCCAGCTGGTCGGCGACGACCTTTTCGTGACCAATCCGAAGCGCTTGAAGCAGGGCATCGAGACTCGCACGGCGAACTCGCTGCTAGTCAAGGTGAACCAAATCGGTACGCTCACCGAAACGCTCGAAGCCGTATCGATGGCGCAACGAGCGGGCTATACCGCCGTCATGTCGCACCGCTCGGGCGAGACCGAGGACTCGACAATCGCCGATCTGGCTGTCGCGACCAATTGCGGGCAGATCAAGACGGGCAGCCTCGCGCGCTCCGACCGGCTTGCAAAGTACAACCAGCTGATCCGCATCGAGGAGGAGCTCGAGGGGGCTGGCGTGTATGCCGGTCGCTCCATCCTGCGTGCTTAACATGAGGTAAATACGGGCTTGATCCACGAGTCGCGATGAGTCAGAGTCGCGACCGTGGTCAAGAAACGTTCAACCCTCCGCCCGATGCTGCGCCGCGCGATTGCGCCGGCGGCTTTGCTGATCGTCGGTATCTTCTTCGGGGGGTATGCGATCTTCGGGCCGAACGGCGCGCTGGCCTATGGCGATATCGAGCGCCAGTTGGCGGTCAAGCAGCGCGAACTCGCGATGCTGGACCGCAACCGTACCGAATTGAAGAACCGCGTCGAGCTGCTCGATCCGCGGCATGCCGATCCCGATCTGGTTGATGAGCTTGCGCGCAAGGATCTCGGCGTGGCGCATCAGGACGAAGTGATCGTCCCGCTCGACAAGTAGCGCTGCCCTAAAGCCCCTCCCCTAAAGGGGAGGGGCTTTCTTTCACCGCAGCCGCTTATTTCCCCAGAAACGTCAGTAGGTCGTTGGTGAAGCGATCGCTCTCGGTGATCGTCAGGCCGTGCGGCGCGCCGTCATATTCGACGAGCTGTGAGCCGGAGATACCCTTGGCCGCCTGACGCCCGGTCGCATCGATCGGAACGGTCTGGTCGCTCGTGCCGTGGACGATCAGCGTCGGAACGCGGAACGCTGGCAGATCGCCACGGAAGTCGGTGTGGCCGAACGACTGCGCGCAGGCGAGGATCGGCTTGAGCCCGGCGATATTTGTCTGGCTCCACGCCCAGTCGACGGTCTCGCTGCTCACCGGCGACGAGATGAAGCCCATGCCGAGGAACTGCTTGAGGAAAGTCTGGAAGAAGCCGTAGCGATCCTTCTTGATCCCTTCGCCGATGCTGGCGAGCTGGTCCTCGGGAACGCCGTGCGGGTTATCTTCGGTCTTGAGCATGTACGGCACGACCGACGCGATCAGGCCTGCTGCGACGACGCCCTTGCCCTCGTGGCGTGTCATGTAGCGCGCGACTTCGCCGCCGCCCATCGAGAAGCCGACCAGCGTCGCATCCTCGGTCGCGCCGGTCTGCTCGAGCACTTCGGCGAGATCGTCGGTCAACGTGTCATAATCATAGCCGCTCCACGGCTGGCTCGACCGACCGAAGCCGCGGCGATCATAGGCGATCGCGCGGAAACCGGCGTCCGCGAGCGCCATCGCCTGTGCGTCCCAGCTGTCCGAGCTGAGCGGCCAGCCGTGGATCAGGACGACCGGGCGGCCGCTGCCCCAATCCTTGACGTAGAGATCGGTACCATCGCGAGTCTTGATATACGGCATCGGGGCGCTCCTTGAGATGTCGCTAGGCTCAACGATGGCAGACGCTCGGCGTTCCGCAGGGGTGGCGCGATCGGCCACAAGCTGCCAGCTTCGCGCGACCAACGAATCAAAGGATGGGTATGCGCAAGGGTTTGCTGGCGGGGATTGCGGGTCTGGCGTTGATGTCGTGTTCGGCGCAGTCGGCCGAGCCACGGGGCACGATGGCGCCGCTCGCCGCATTGCCGACGACCGACTGGAAGAGCTTCCGCGACACCTTCATCGAGGATTGGTTCAAGATCTCGCCCGCCGATGCGGTGTATCAGGGACGGCATGATTTCGACGGGGGCTTGGGCGACTGGACGCCGGGCGGGCTCAAGCGGCAGGGCGATTTCTTCCGCGAGGCGATCGCCAAGGCCAAGGCGTTCGACGCGACCAAGCTGACCAAGGACGAGGCGTTCGAGCGCGACTATCTGGTGGTGGTCGCCTCGGGCAAACTGTTCTGGCTCGAGGATGCCGATTTCCCGCACAAGAACCCGGCCTGGTACGTCAATGCCGGGCTCGACCCCAACGTCTATATCGCGCGCCATTACACCGATGCGCCGACGCGG
The DNA here is from genome assembly GCF_035019905.1 of Sphingomonas sp. 10B4. Lineage (NCBI taxonomy): Bacteria > Pseudomonadati > Pseudomonadota > Alphaproteobacteria > Sphingomonadales > Sphingomonadaceae > Sphingomonas > Sphingomonas sp. 10B4. The sequence goes on from NZ_JASJVC010000009.1 coordinate 61,829, forward strand.
ATGCGCGCGATGGTCACCTTCCTGCGCAAGATCCCCGACGCGACCGCGCAGATCAAGGCCAACCTCAAGACGCCGATGCCGCTGAGCTACGTCAATTTCGGCGTCGCGGCGTTCAACGGCTTCGGCGATTACTACACCGGCGATGCGAAGAAGGCGTTCGCCGAGGTGAAGAGCCCGGCGCTGCAGGAGGAGTTCGACAAGGCCGCCGCCGCCGCGTCGAAGGCGATGCACGATCTGGGCGCGTGGGTGGAGAGCCAGCGCGGCACCGCGACGCAGGACTTCGCGCTCGGGCCCGATCGCTTCTCGCGGATGGTCAAGCTGACCGAAGGCGTCGACGTGCCGCTCGCCACGCTCGAGGCGGCGGGCAAGGCCGATCTGCTCCGCAACCAGAAGGCGCTCGCCGAGGCGTGTGCGACCTACGCTCCCGGCGCGACGATCCCGGCGTGCATGGCGAAGATGAACGCCAACAAGCCCGCCAATAACGACCCCGTCGCCGAAGCGCGCAAGCAGATCCCCGAACTGCGCGCGTTCGTGACGGCCAATCAGATCGTGACGATCCCCGATCAGGAACAGGCATTGGTCGAGGAGAGCCCGCCCTATAACCGCCAGAACAGCGCGTATATCGACCCGCCCGGGCCGTTCGAGAAGGGTATCCCCTCGGTCTATTACATCTCGCCGCCAGACCCGGCGTGGAGCAAGGCCGAGCAGGACGGCTTCATTCCCGGCAAGATGGACTTGTTGTTCACCACGGTGCACGAAGTGATGCCGGGGCATTTCCTGCAGTTCCGCCATGCCAACGCATCGCCGTCGATCTTCGGGCGGTTGTTCGTCGGCTATGCCTTTGCCGAGGGCTGGGCACATTATTCCGAGGAAATGATGTGGGAGGCCGGGCTCCATAAGGGCGATGCCGAGACGCATATCGGCCAGCTGTCGAACGCGCTGCTGCGCAACTGTCGCTATCTCTCGTCGATCGGGATGCACACCGGAACGATGACGCAAGCCGACTCGCTGAAAATGTTCCAGGAGCAATGCTATCAGGACGCGGGCAATGCCAAGCAGCAGTCGGCGCGGGGGACGTATGATCCGGCCTATCTCAACTACACGATGGGCAAGCTGATGATCCGCAAGCTGCGCGCCGACTGGACCGCTCAGCATGGCGGCCGCGCGAGCTGGAAGGCGTTCCACGACGAGTTCCTGCGCTATGGCGGTCCGCCGATCCCCTTGGTGCGCCAGGCGATGCTCGGGGGCGACGGTAAGGCGGTGTTCTGAGGGCTGCGGTCCCCGGCGAAGGCCAGGGCCCAGTTGCGATGGCCGTCCTCGATGGAGAGGCGCCCGCGATTGCCACCTTCGTTACTGGGCCCCGGCCTTCGCCGGGGTGCGGTCGCGGTTCAGCGCGCCTGCTTGAGCGTCGGCACATCGTCGGCAACTTCGGCCGTCTGCGGATTGCGGATCGACGGGCGCAGCCGCGCGACGCTGCACAGCCCGGCAATCACCGCCAGCCCGACCGACACCAAGGGCGGCACGAACCCTTCGCCGACGCCCAGCGCGAGCAGTAGCGCGACGACGGTCGCCCCCGTCGTCTGCCCGGCAAGCCGCACCGTCGACACCAGGCCGCCCGCCGCCGCGGCGCGCTCGCGTGGGGCCGAGCCGACCACCAGCCGCGCATTGGGCGGCAGGAAGAGCCCGAACCCCGATCCGCACAGCGCCATCCGCCACGCCACGTCGAAATAGCTCGGATCGGCGGGCAGACCCGCGAGCAACAGCAGTGCGCAGATCGACACCACCATCCCGATCCCGCCGAGGATCCCGGCCGGAATGCGATCCGACAGGAAGCCCGACAACGGCGCGACCACCATGTTGGTCAGCGGCCACGGCGCGATCGCCGCCCCGATCGCCGCTGCACTGAACCCCAGCGCATGCAGCCGGAACGGCGTCGAGATCAGCAGTGTCATCGACGCGGTGAAGGCCGTGAACCCGCCGATCGCCGACAAGGCCAGCACCGGCCGCGCGAGCAGGTCGATCGGCAGGATCGGGTCGGTCTCGCCTTTCTCGCGCCGCACGAAAAAATAGCCGATCACGATGCCGAGCAGCACGATCGCGCCCGATACCACCGGGCTGTCGCCATGCACCATCGTCTCGAGCCCGCCGATGATCAGCCCGAACATCGCCGCGCACATCACCGCGCCGATCACGTCGAAGGTCGTCGCGCGGGGCTTGGGGGCGGGGATCGCGCTGCCGAGCGCGAGGCTGGCGATCGCGAACGGGATCGCGCTGGCGAACACCCACGGCCACGGCGCGACCGATAGCACCAGTCCGCCGATCGTCGGCGCAGCGGCCGCCGAGCTCGTCACGACGACCGAATTGATCCCGAGCCCGCGGCCGAGTTGATTGGCGGGGTAGATTTGCCGGATGAGCGCCGAGGCGACGCTCAGCACGCCCGCCGCGCCGATCGCCTGGACGGCACGCACGAGCAGCAGGAACGGCAGGCTCTTGGCAAAGAAGCACAGCAAGGTCGCGACGGTGAAGACCAATTGCCCACCCTGGTAAATCCGCTTGAGACCGACGCGCTCGCCCAGACCGGCGAAGGGCAGCATCAGCATCACCAGCATGACCTGGTAGATCGTGACGACCGCGACGACCGAGCTTTGGTCGACATGCAAGTCGCGAGCGATGGTCGGCAGCGCGACATTGGCGACGCCGCCATCGATGATGACCAGCGCCGAACCGAACGACATAGCGGCGATCGCCAGATAACGGCGGGGGAGGGGGAGTCCGTCGGTCACGATGGTCTGCCTAACGTTTGGCGGCCGGGGGAAGCAAGGCGAACCGATCCGCGACGACGCGGTCCGTCGTCCGCGCGCCAGATCGTGCAAGGCGGCGGAAACTTTCGGTTTCGCGATCGTTGCTTGTTGCAGCGCACCATTTTTGGTACAGCGTTGTCACACGTTCCTTCAATCAGGCGAGTTTGCCATGTCTAACGGTCCCGTCCCAACCGTATTTGAAGCGATCGTCCGCAAGCGCTGCCTGCGTGCAACGTACAACCGCACCGACATCATGCTGGCGCCGCACATCATCTATACGCGGCATGACGATCTGTTCGTCGACGGCGTCGTGCTCGAGCGGGACGGCAAGCCGCCCAAGGAACTCAAGCTCGGCACGTTCAAGCTTGCCGGCCTCAACGGGGTCGGCCTGACCGAGCGCAATTTCGACGCCAACCCGCTCTTTGCGGCAAACGATCCGAAATATAGCGACGCCGCGCTGATGGCGGTCGAAGCCTAAGCGCGAGCCCGCGCCGCCATCGTGCGGCGCAGCACGCCGACCGCCACCAGCGCGGTGATCGCGACCGCCGCACCGGCGATCATGTCGGCGAGATAGTGGGTTCCCTCGATCGGCGTCGACAGCAGCATCGCGCCGTTCAGCACGACGACGGTCCAGCGCAACCGCGCGATCCGCCATCCTGCCGCCATGTAGAGCACCGCGCTGACGGTGTGGAAGCTCGGCGCCGACACGAGCCCGCGCAGCGCACCGAGATCGACCTCGCGCAGCATGTGGTTGCGCAGCGCCGGCAGCAGGTCGGCCTCGTACAACCCGCTTTCGGGCAGATACGGCACGGGGCCGTGCCACAGCGTCGCCAGCGGCCCGAACGCCGGAATATAGCGGAACAGCACCAGCGAGATCACCGCGGCGAGCCAGAAGGTGACGAGGAAGCGGCGCGCCGCGGCGCGATTGCCGCTCACCGCATAATGGCCGAGGATCAGCGCGGGCGTGACGAAGATGCTTTGATACGCCGCCGTGCCGAGGATCTGCAGCGAGCGGTGCGAAGCGACAAGCTGGTACAAAGCCAGCCAATCAAAATGGAGCGCCTGGTCGATGCGCTGCAGCACCGCGTCGACCGAGCCGTGCGTGTCGGCGGACAGCGGATAGGTCGCGACCGCGCCGAGCAGGCCGACCCCCATGAACAGTCCGACCGACTCGGCGAGGTCGCGCCCGATACGGTGCGCGTTGGTGGCCGGATTGCGCGTGAGGAAGCGGATCGCGGCGAGCGTCGCGAAGGCAAGACCGAACAGCAGCGTGCTCGGTGCCAATGGGTCGATCACCATCGCATCGTCGTAGAGCAAGGCGGCAACGCACAGCACGCTCAGCACAAAGCCCAGCGCGATCCAGCGACCCGGAATCAAACCGGGCTGGCGGACCGCATCGAGCCGGAGCGGTGCGGCGATTGCAAAGGGAGAAGTGGTTGGGATCGACACGGGAGACGCCTGCTTGCGAAGACGATTTTCCCGATCGTCGCCTGATGGATGGCCCTACGAAAGGGCCGATACCCACCATGGCGTGAAGACTATGTGACGTCCAGATGACATCCTGTCACGAACGACGGAACGAGCCGGGGGCGCCGCAGACGCGGCACCCCCGACCCGAGCTTAGCGGCAGACCGTCATACGGCGATGATGGCGCCATTCGGTGCGGCACCGACGATGGGTGTTCCAGCCGTTGTGGCGGCCACGGTCACCGCGCCAGTTGCGGTCGCCACGGTCGCCATGATGGTCGAAGCCGCGGTCGCCGCGCTGTTCGTAGCGGCGGTCGTCGCGATGGCCCTGCGCCGAGGCAGCGGTCGTCGACACGCCGATACCGGCGATCATGAGCCCGGCGGCGATGAGGTGGGTGATTTTCATGGAATGTCCTTTCGGCCCGATGATCGGGCGAGACCAGGACAGTACGCGCCACCGTAGCGATGGTTGCTGAATGCGTCCGTTTGGCTAGGTACAGGTTAAAGCGCGATCCCGAGCCGCGGCGCGAGCGCCAGCATCGCGAAGTACAACGCGATCGTCAGCGCGCAGCCAAGCCCGAGCGCGGGCCAGAAGCCGATCCCGGCGCGCAGCAATGCGGGGATGACGAGGAACATCGGCAGCGACGGCAGGATGAACCAGAACGTCGCCTGGACGTGCGCCGCCATGTTGCTGGCATCGGGCTTCTCCCCCCACAGCCACAGCATCCCGAGCACCGAGACGAGCGGCAGCGACGCGATCAGCGCCCAGAAACCCGGGTAGCGTTTGGCGAGCGTCGAGGCGAGCGCGATCAGGATTCCCGAGATCAGCGCCTTCAGGGTGAGGAACAGCATTGCGGCGTTATGCGACGCTCGACGGGTTTACGCCAGCGATCGCCGCACGCGTTACTTGCCCACCCAGTCGGCGATCTCGGCGGCGACTTGATTGGCCGCGGTGTTGAGCGCCTGGCCAACGGGGGCCGCAGCGATCGCCGTCACCGGCACGCGCGCTTCGAAGCGGCGCTTCTCGACGACCTTGCCGCTCGTGCGGATCAGCGACCCGTCAAAGGTCACGACGGCCTGGTTGGTCGCGGCATCGACGCCGAAATTGCGCAATTCGCCCGAGAGGACTGCGCCGGGGTCGGAAAAGGACTGTGCGCTGCTGAGCACGATCCGCCCGGTCCGCGCCGGAACGGTATCGATCAGGAGCCGCACGAACATGCGGTTTGGCGGCTCGACCCACTGCGCGTTGGTGACATAGGCGATCGACGTCTCGCTCGCCTGGACGGGCACGCGCGTGCCGGCAATCGCCTGCGAAGCGCCGGGCACGAGGATCGTGATCGTCGGCGAGGTCGCCGAGGATTGCGTCTGCCCGGCGGGAACGCTCACTGCCGAGGTCAGCGACAGCAGCGAGGGCGGGGGCTTCGCGCCGAAGCTGATGCAGCCAGCGAGTGGCGCAGCGAGCGGGACGGCGACGAGGAGCGCCAGCAGCGTCTTGGAGCGGATCATGGTCACTGTCCCTTTCCGGGCTTGTAATCAGGCAATTTCGGCTGGCCGATCAGCGAGGTCGCGCCGCCGCGGTCGAGCTTCTCGGCAACCGAGGTCAGCGCCTGCGACATCTGGCGCAGATCGTGGACGAGCTGGCCGACCTCGGGGATCGTCTGCTTCGAGAACGCCTGCAGTCCCGGCCGCGCATCGCCGATCGCGGCGTCGAGCGTTTCCATGCTGTGCTGCGCCGACGCGATCGTCTTGTTGAGGTTGCCCATGATCGGATGGATATCCTCCTTGAGCATCCCATTGGTGGTCTGCGCGAGCACTGCAAACTGATCGGCGGCGGCACCGGCCTTCTGGATCGCGGTGCGCGTCTCGGCGAGCGTCGCGGCGATTTCGGGCCCGCGATCGGCGAGCGCCGCGGTCAGCTTGTTGGTGTTGGCGAGGATACCCGCGATCGACTGCTGGTTCTTGTCCGAGAGCATGTCCGACAGCCGCTCGGTCAGCGTCGAGATCCGCTCGAGCAGCTGCGGCGCCGAGCTCAGCAACGCGCCGAGGCCACCGGGCTTGGTCGGAATCGTGGGCACCCCGTTGGGGCAATCGCTCAGCGGGTTCTCGACCGGGCAGGCGATCGCCGGCGCACCCTTGATCGCGCCGTCGAGCTGCACCGTGCTCGTGCCGGTGAAGCTGCCCTGCAGCGTGGCGGTGGTGCCGACGAGGATCGGCACGTCGGGATTGACGCTGATGCGCACGCGGACGAGCTGGGGATCGGGCTTCCACAGCGTGATCTCCTTAACCTGCCCCGACGGCACGCCCGAGAAGGCGACCGCCGACCCCTTCGCCAGGCCGTCGACCGACTGCTTGAAGAAGATGTCATATTCCTTGTCGGTCGCGGTGCCCCAGCGCGCGATCCAGACGAGGAACAGCAGCATGACGGCGAGCAGGATCAGCACGACGCTGCCGACCAGCACATGGTTCGAGCGGGTTTCCATCAGCTTGTGCCCTCAGCTTTCGCCACGTCTTTGTTATGCTGGATCGTCGCGGTCGCGGCGCGACCACGCGGTCCCTTGAAATATTCCTGGATCCACGGATGGTCCAGTGCGAGCAACTCGTCGATCGTCCCGACCGCGATCACCTTCTTGTCGGCAAGCACCGCGACGCGGTCGCAAATCGCGTACAAAGTGTCGAGATCGTGCGTGATCAGGAACACCGTCAGCCCGAGCGTCTTCTGCAGCGAAGCGATCAATTCGTCGAACGCCGCCGCGCCGATCGGATCGAGCCCCGCGGTCGGCTCGTCGAGGAACAGCAGTTCGGGGTCCATCGCCAGCGCGCGGGCGAGCCCGGCGCGCTTGCGCATCCCGCCCGACAGTTCGGCCGGGAATTTGGGGCCGGCATCGGCGGGCAGGCCCGTCATCACGACCTTATAGGCGGCGATTTCATCGAGCAGCGCCGGATCGAGCCCGGGATAGAATTCGCGCAGCGGCACCTGGACGTTCTCGGCAACGGTCAGCGTCGAGAACAGCGCACCGCCCTGGAACAGCACGCCCCAGCGCTTGGTCAGGTTGGTGAGCTCGGTTTCCTCGCGCTCGATCGTCGATTCGCCGAACACCTCGATTTCGCCCGCCATCGGGGTCTGCAGCCCGATGATCGAACGCATCAGCACCGATTTGCCGGTGCCCGACCCGCCGACCACGCCGAAAATCTCGCCGCGCCGGACGCTCAGATCGAGCCCGTCATGGACGATCTGCTCGCCAAAGCCGTTCTTGAGGCCGCGCACGACGATGACGTCGTCGGCCTGCTTTTTGCCGTCGCGTTCGGTCTGCGTCATATCCAGCCGATCGAAGTGAAGAAGACCGCGAAGAACGCATCGATCACGATCACAAGGAAGATCGCCTGGACGACGGCGGCGGTGGTCCGCGTGCCGACCTGTTCGGCGTCGCTCTCGACCAGCATCCCCTGGAAGCAGCCCGCGACCGCGATGATCAGCCCGAACACCGGCGCCTTGACCAGCCCGACATAGAGGTCAGTGATCGGCACGACTTCGCGCAACCGCTGGATGAAGGTGACCGGCGGAATGCCGAGCGTGATCCAGCACAGCAGACCGCCGCCGATGATCGTCACGATCGACGCGTACATGCCGAGCAGCGGCATCATGATGACGGTCGCGAGCACGCGCGGCAGGACCAGCGCTTCCATCGGCGAGACGCCGATCGTGCGCATCGCATCGACTTCCTCGGTCAGCTTCATCGTGCCGATCTGCGCGGCGAACGCCGATCCCGAACGACCGGCGACCATGATCGCGGTCATCAGCACGCCGAGCTCGCGCAGCGTGATTCGCCCGACCAGATTGATCGTCAGGAATTCGGCGCCGAACTGCTGCAGCTGCACCGCGCCCTGCTGCGCAATGACGATCCCGATCAGGAAGCTCATCAGCCCGACGATCGCGAGCGCGTTGACGCCGACGACTTCGAAGCGCTGGACGACAGCGTTGAAGCGGAAGCGCTTGGGATGCGTCACGACGTGCCAGAAGGCGATCAGCGTCGCGCCCAGGAACCCGAGCAACCCGTACAGCGTGTGCCCGGTCGTCACGACGGCATCGCCGATCTCGCCGACCATCCGCGTGAACGAGCCCGCAGTGGCGGGGCGCATCGCAACGGGCTGATCGGCCGCGGCGACCTGCGCGAGCAAATGTTCGCCATCGGCATCGAGGCCGGTGATTTCGGCGTCGTGCTCGGCGGCAAAACGGTGGACGAGCCACGCCCCAACGGTATCGATTCGCTCGATTTCACTGAGATCGACGCTCGACACCGTGCCGTCGAAAGCGCGCAGGCGCTCGGGCAAGTCACCGATATTCGCCAAAGAAAGGCTACCGGTGAAGCGAACGACGTCGGTATCGTTGGAGAAGGCGGCCATTTCGGTCATCTGGCGCCTTCTCTGCTGCAATCGGGCTGGATCGGCAAGGCTCCTGCGGCGTATGGCGCGTAAATGCATCACTTTGCCGTCTACGATATGGACAAGACGATTACCTACGCGCCGACCTGGACATCGTTCCTCGTGCGGACCGCCGCGGTTGAAGCACCGTGGCGGCTGGCCTTGCTGCCGGTCGCGGCGGGGGCGACGCTCGGGTATGTGTTCGGGCTGTTGTCGCGCGCCCGATTGAAGGAAATCACGCACGCGCTGCTGCTCGGGCGGGCGATCCCCGAGGCGACGGTCGCGCGCGCCGCGGCGCGGTTTGCCGACCGCATCGTCGAGTCGGGCATCTATTCGGGCGCGATCACGCAGATCGCCGAGGACCGCGCGGCGGGGAACCGCATCGTGATGGCAACCGCGTCCTATGGTTTCTATGCCGAGGCGATCGCCGAGCGGCTCGGTTTCGAGGCGGTGATCGCGACGGGCGTGGTGCGCGAGAACGGCTTGATTCGCGCGCAGATCGCGGGCGAGAATTGCTATGGCCGCGCCAAGCTCGCGATGATCGAGGCGTGGATGGCGGGGCAGGGGATTGCGCGCGGCGATGCCGTGGTGCGCTTCTATTCGGACCATGTCTCCGACGAGCCGTCGCTCGAATGGGCCGACGTCGCGATCGCGGTCAATCCGCACACGCAATTGCGCGCGATGGCGTGGTCGCGCGGCTGGCGAGTCGAGGATTGGCCGAAGTGAAGCCCGCGACCGATGCCGCAGCACAGGGAAAGTCGATGACCGAGCAGAGCGCGTGGGACGGCGAGATCGTCCGCAAATGGCTTGAGAGCCGCTTTGCCGCCGCGCGCAGCGAGCAGGCCTCTGCCGATCGGCAGGGGCGTTCCGCCGAGGGCGATTTCGACAAGGCCGCCGCCGAGGAGTTCGTCTGTCGCGCCGCGATGGTGCACGGCGCGACCGACGATCAAGCGAAGTTCGCCGATCGGCTCAAGGCGCTGCTCGATCAGGACGAGTATCGCCACGCCGGCGCGCATGACGACCGCCGTTTCGAACGCGAGGTCCGCTCCTATCTCCGCAAGCTGATCAAGATGACCAAGGCGAATAGCGGCTTCGAAAACCGGCTGCGCTATCAGTGAGCGCCGCGCGGCGCGCGCTCACAGCGTCACGTCGACCGCGTGGATCACCAGCCCGACCAGCCCGCCGACGAGCGTGCCGTTGACGCGAATATATTGCAGGTCGCGGCCGACGGCGTTTTCGAGCCGCCGCGTGATCGTGCCGGCATCCCAGCCCTGGATCGTTTCCGACACCAGCCGGACGATCGCGTCGCCATAATCCGCCGCCATGCCGACGACGGTGCGCCGCACGAAGCGGTTGATCGTGCGGCGCAGCTTAGGATCGGTCTGCAACGTGCCGCCCAATTGGCGCAAAGCGTCGCCGACCGGGCCGGCGAGCAGCTTGTCTGGGTTGCGCGCGATCCGCAGCATCCCACCGCGCGCTTGTTCCCACAGCCCGTCGAGCCAGCGCTGCATCGCCGGATTGTCGATGATCTCGCCCTTCACCGCGGCGACGCGTGCGCGCATCTCGGGATCGTGGACGAGATCGTGCGCGAGCGTCGCGAGCGCTTCCTCGGCCTTGGCGCGCAAGGGATGGTCGGGATCCTCCGCAATGCCCGTGAGCAGCCCGTTGAGCCCGTCGATGATCTTGGTGGCGAGCGTCTCGTCGAGCCCGGTCCAGCGCATCACCGTGCCCGCGCGATCCGACACCATCTGGCGGATCACTTGCTCGTTCGCGGCGAGCAGGCGTGCGCCCCACTTCACGATCCCGTCGAGCAGCGGCAAATGCCGGTCCTCCGCCATCGCCGCGGTCAGCGCCTGGCCGAGCAGCGGGGAGACATCGAGCGCGCGTAGCCGCGCGCCGATCCCGGCCTTGACCATCCCGCCGAGCCGCTGCTGGTCGAACGCTTCGAGCATGTGCGTCGCGAGCCCCGCCGCGCCGCGCCGGATGCGACCGTCGCCACCGGGCGGATTGGCGAGCCAGCGCCCCGCCGCACCCGCGACATCGACACGCCGCATCCGCCGCGCGACGACGCCCGGGATGAGGAAATTGTCGCGCAAAAAGGCGGCGAGCGTCGTGCCGATGCGATCCTTGTTGCGCGGGATGATCGCGGTGTGCGGGATCGGCAGGCCGAGCGGATGGCGGAACAGCGCGGTCACCGCGAACCAGTCGGCAAGCCCGCCGACCATCGCCGCCTCGGCAAACGAACGCACGAAGCCGAGCGCGGGATAGGTCGGCGCATAGGCACGCGTGACGAGGAAGGTGATGGCCATCACGACCAGCAACCCTCCGGCGATCCAGCGCATCCGGACGAGGCCGGCGGGCGGGGCTTCGGAAGCGCGAGGGGGGCGGGTACGTCTCATGCCGCGACCAATCCCCGAGCGGCGCGATAGTTCAAGGAGAAAGGTTGGTGGGCATTTAGCCCCTCCCCCTCAGCGGAGGGGTTGGGGTGGGGCCGTGCCGCGACTCGGCCGGCGGAATCAGAGGAGGGCGGATGATCGGCCGCCTCGCACTTCCCCACCCCTAACCCCTCCCCTGAAGGGGAGGGGAATGGCGCGCCCATCACTCCGCCGGATGCGGACCCTCGCCCGAATAGACGATCCGCGGCGGGGCGCCGGGGAGGGTGGGGCCGGTCGGCGGGCGGTTCTCGATCAGCGGGCCGAGATCGTCGCCGGGGCGATAGGTCAGCAGGTTGCGCCGCAGATACGGCCCGACGCGCGCCTCGACCCCGACCGCGAGGCTGAACAGCGCCGGCGTAATGAGCAGCGTCAGCACGGTCGACATCGTCAGACCGCCGATCACGGTGATCCCCATCGGCACGCGCGACGATCCGTCGCCGGTCAGCGCGAGCGCGGTCGGCATCATGCCCGCGACCATCGCGACCGTCGTCATCACGATCGGTTGCGCGCGCTTGTGCCCGGCGTCGATGATCGCGGTGACCTTGTCGACGCCCTTGTTCATCTCCTCGAGCGCGAAGTCGATCAGCAGGATCGAGTTCTTGGCGACGATGCCGAGCAGCATGATCAGGCCGATATAGACCGGCATCGAGATCGGCGTGCCCGTCACCGCCAGCCCGATCAACCCGCCGAGCGGCGCGACCGCAAGCGAGATCACGTTGACGAACGGCGGCAGCAAACGGCGGTAGAGCAGCACGAGCACCGCAAAGAGCAGGAAGACGCCCGCGACCAGCGCGATGATGAAGTTCTGGATCAGCTCGACCTGCCATTTCGATTCGCCAAGCGTGAGTTCCTTCACGCCGAGCGGCAGGTTCTTCATGATCGGCAGCGCGTGGATCTCCTTTTGCGCGGTGCCGCTGACGACGCCGGGCGAAAGATCGGCACCGACCGTCAGCTGGCGCTGCTGCGCGACGCGTTCGATCTTGGTCGGCCCCGCGCCGAAGCCGATATCGGCGACGACGTTGAGCGGGACCGAACCGCCGCTCGCGGTCGCAACCGGCAGGTTCTGGATCGTCGACAGGCGCTGGCGCGAATCCTGGTCGAGCGCGACGCGGATCGGGATCTGGCGGTCCGACAGCGAGAATTTCGCGCTGTTCTGGTCGATGTCGCCGAGCGTCGCGAGCCGGATCGCGTTCGACAACGCCGCCGTCGTCACGCCCATCGTCGCCGCCAGGTCCATGCGCGGCGTGATGACGAGTTCGGGGCGCTTGAGATCGCCCGAGATCCGCGGCGCGACGAGATCGGGCAGCGTCGACATCGCCTCGACGATCTTCGCGCCGGTCTCGGCGAGCAATTTGGGATCGTCGCCGCCGAGCGTGACGGTCAGCGCACGGCCACCGCCGCCCCAGCCGCTCGACGAGCGGAACGAGACGCGCGCATCGGGAATCGTCTGGAGCTCGGGCGCGAGCGCGCGCTCGAACTCATAGCTCTTCATCGTGCGCTCGGCCTTGGGCTTGAAGATCGCGGTGACGCGACCATTGCCGACAAAGGCGCGCGAATAGACCGATTCGACGCTCGGCTGCTTTTGCAGGAAGTCGGCGACGCGGCGCACCACGGCCTGCGTTTCGGCAAGCGTCGTGCCCGGCACCATGTCGATCTGCGCCACGCTCGAATCCGAATCGCGCAGCGGCTGGAAGGTCGAGGGGATGCTCATGAACAGCAGGATCGTCGCGGCAAACGCCGTCGCCCCGCCGACCACCGCCGACCAGCGATGGAGCAGCGTCCATTTCAGGATCGCCATGTAGCGATCCATCAACCAGCCTTCGCCGTGCGACGCCTGGCCGTGCGCCTTGAGGAAATAGGCCGCGAGCATCGGGGTGATGAGGCGCGCGACGGCCAGGCTCATCAGCACCGAGGCGACCACCGTCAGGCCGAAGTTCATGAAGAACTGGCCCGAAATGCCCGGCATCAGCCCGACGGGCAGGAACACCGCGACGATCGCCATCGTCGTCGCGAGCACGGCGAGGCCGATCTCGTCGGCGGCGTCGATCGACGCCTGATAGGCGGATTTGCCCATCCGCATGTGCCGCACGATATTCTCGATCTCGACGATCGCATCGTCGACCAGCACGCCCGCGACGAGGCTCAGCGCCATCAGCGTCATGTTGTTGAGCGTGAAGCCGAGCAGCTCCATCACCCAGAAGGTCGGGATCGCCGAGAGCGGGATCGCGAGCGCCGAGATGATCGTCGAGCGCCAGTCGCGCAGGAAGATGAAGACGATCACGACGGCGAGGAACGCGCCCTCGACCATCGCCTCCATCGCGGCGTCATATTGCGCCTTGGTGTATTTCACGCTGTCCGAGATGCGTTTGAAATGCACCTTGGGGTTGCGCGCCTCGAGCGCGGCGAGCTTCCTCTCGGCCTCGTGGAAGACGGTGACGTCGGAATAGCCCTTGGCGCGCTGGAAATCGAAGCTCAGCACCTGGCGGCCGTTGAGCTCGGAGGCCGAGCGCTGCTCGGCATAGAGATCCTCGACGCGGCCGAGATCGGCGACCTTGATCGTGCGGCCGGTGCCGGTGGCGATCTGCACTTGGCCGAGCGCATAGGCGGTTTGCGCGTTGCCGAGCACGCGAACCGATTGCTCCGAACCGGCAAGCTGCGCGCGGCCACCCGCGGCGTTGAGGTTGACCTGGCGCAGCTGCTGGTTGACCGCGCTCGCAGTCAGGCCTTGCGCCGACAGCTTGAGCGGATCGAGGATCACGCGGATCTCGCGATCGACGCCGCCGTTGCGGCTGACCGTGGCGAGGCCGGGGACCGACAGCAATTCCTTGGCGACGTCATTGTCGATGTACCAGCTGAGCTGCTCGACCGTCATGTCGGTGGTGATCGCGGCGTAGCTCGCGAGATCCTGGCCCGTCGTATTGGCGCGCATGATCTGCGGCTCGAGGATGCCGTCGGGCAGATTGCTGCGGATCTGCGAAATGGCCGAGCGCACGTCCTCGACCGCACGGTCGATCGGCGTGCCGATGTTGAGCTGGACGATCGTCTGCGAGCTGCCCTCGGTCACGGTCGAATCGATCTCGTCGATTCCCTGGAGCGAGCGGACGGCGGCTTCGACGCGTTGCGTGACTTGCGTTTCGAGCTCGGTCGGCGCGGCGCCCGGCTGCGAAATTTCGACGATGACGACCGGAAAATCGATATCGGGCTGGTTGTTGACGTCGAGCCGCATGAAGCTGACGATCCCGGCGATCGTCAGCATGAAGAACAAGACGATCGACGGGACCGGGTTGCGGATCGACCAGGCCGAGATATTCCGGAAGTTCATCGACTACCTCTTATTCGCTGCGTCCGCCGTCACCAGCGTCGGTTTTACCTTCTGCCCGGCGTTGAGGAACGCACCGGCCGACTGCACCACCTTCTCGGTGCCGTTCAAGCCGTCGCTGATCGCCACACCGCTGTCGGACACTTCACCGACCTTGATCGAGCGCCGGACGAGCTTGTCGTCCGCGCCGACGATATACACGTAATTTCCCTTGTCGTCGCTCTGGATCGCGGCGTTGGGAAGTTCGGGAACATTGGTCGTGCCCGCGACGATCGCCGCCGAGGCGAAGCCGCCCGGACGCAGCGCCGGATCATAGCTGAGCGCGATGCGTGCAACGCCCTGGCGAGTCGTCGGATCGATCACCGGGGAGACCTGCCACACCTGGCCGGCGAACACCGTGCTCCCGCCGACTGGCGTCACGCGCGCCTGCGATCCGACGTGGAGCCCGCGCAGATCGTTCTCGCTGACTTGCGCGCGCAGTTCGAGCTGGCCGCCCTCGGCCATGCGGAACAGCACGCCCGAGCCTGCGCTGACCACCTGGCCCGCCTCGACGCTGCGTGTCAGCACGAGGCCGCGCGCGGGCGCGCGGACGTCGAGCCGGCCGTTGCTCGCTTGCTGCTGCGCGAGCTGCGCCTGCGCAACCTTGACTCGCGCAAACGCGGCGTCGCGCGTCGCGGTCTTGGTTTCGATGTCGGCACGCGAGATGAACCCGCGCGAGACGAGTTGCTTGGCGCGGTCGAGTTCGGACTGCGCGAGCGTCGCATCGGCCTGCGACACCTTGATCTGCGCGGACAGCGAGGCAGCGGTCTGCGTCTGGACCGAGCGATCGACCTGCGCGAGCACCTGCCCCTTTTCGACCCACTGGCCGGGTTCGACCAGCACGCGCGTGACGATGCCGCCTTCGCCCGAAACGCCGATCGGCATTTCCCGCCGCGCCGCGAGCGAGCCCGTCGCAGTGATCGTCCGCGCGACGCTCGAACGACCGGGCACGACGACCGAGACGAGCGGAAGCTGTTCGGTCGTCTTCGCCGGCGGCGCTTTGTGGCCGAAGAACGAATAGGCGAAGATCGCGATCGCAACCACGGCGACGACGATGCCCGCGATCAGACCCCAACGCCGCCCGCGCGGCGCACCCTCGCCGGGCAGCGCGATAACGTCTTCGGTACCGATCGTCCGCGTCTCATACTGCATCTGTGTCACATCCCCGACCTTTTGGCCCGCCCCGTGGGCTTCGGCCCGGACCACCGACCCTTGCCGGCACGCCTCTTCGTCACTGTATTATCGAAATATATCACCGACCTCAAGAGGGCCGCTCTGTTCGCATGCGCAATGGCGCGATTCGCCCGGGTTCGCAACCATTTCGCAACAGGATCACCGGTCATCGTGGCAACTTCGTTTCGCAGCGCGGCATTGCCATGATACGAATGTGGGGCGGTGCGATGTGCCGCGTGCCGTTACGGAATGGCGCGCTCCGCAAAAAGGCTTGGGTCGTTCATCGCTCATTGCCGCAAAAGCTGGCAAGGCTTGGGGAACGGGCCGACCGGCCCCGAACACCGGGAGTATGATATGCGTTCGACCTTCCTTCTTCTTGCGCCTGCCCTGCTCGTCGCCGCCGGGACTGCCGGCACCGCGTCGGCGCAGACCGCGACCGTGCCGAGCGTGCTCGCCGACGGCACGCTGCTCGACATTTCGGCCGAGGGACGCACGACGCGCGTGCCCGATATCGCGACGATCCGCGCGGGCGTGATGACGCAGGGGCAGACCGCCGCCGCAGCGCTCGCCGAGAATGCCAGCCGCATGGCACGCGTGCTCGCAGCGCTCAAACAGGCGGGCGTGGCGCCGCGCGACATCCGCACCGCCAACGTCTCGCTCAGCCCGCAATATCGCTATGCCGACGGCCAGGCGCCCGTCGTGACGGGGTATCAAGCGTCGAACAGCGTCGCGATCCGTTTCCGTGATGTCGCGAAGTCGGGGACGATCCTCGACACGCTGGTCGCCCAGGGCGCCAACCAGATCGACGGCCCGAGCTTGTCGCTCGACCAGCCCGACGCCGCGCTCGACGAAGCGCGCATCTCGGCGGTCAAGATCGCGACGGCGCGCGCGCAACTCTACGCCAAGGCAGCGGGGATGAGCGTCGTGCGGATCGTGTCGATCACCGAAGGCGGTGCCAACGATGGCGGTTCGCCGCCGCCGATGGTGTTCATGGCGCGCGCCAAGGCCGCGGATTCGACCGCGATCAGCGCCGGCGAGACCGCCGTATCGGTCACGCTCGCGGTGCGCTTCCTGCTGAAATAAAGCAAAAGGGCCGCCGGGATTGCTCCCGACGGCCCTTTCTCGCAGTCTGTCGCTAGGTTTAGCGGACAGTACCGCGACGGATCAGGTTGACGATCGCGAGCAGGATGATCGCGCCGATCAACGAATACAGGAAGGTCGTGATGGTAACGACCTGGTTGATCCCGGCGCCGAACAGGAACGATGCAATGACCGAACCAATGATGCCGACAACGATATTCAGGATGACGCCCTGCTGACCATCGGTCCGCATCACCATGCTGGCAAGCCAACCACAGACGCCACCGACTACAAGCCAAACAATGAGACCGATCATCTTACCCTCCATTTGCCCGGGTGCATCCGGGATACGGGGGTAAGACTCACGACCCGCGAATTTTGTTCCGGGCCCGGTTCGAGCCGGATGCGATCACCTCAATATTTTTGCTGGCGCTCGTACAGCGACTTGTAATGCTGGATCCGCGTAACGCGTAAACCGGGCATGCCCGAGCGATCGATCGCGCGCTGCCAGCCGGCGAATTCCTCGACCGTCAGGCCATAGCGTTCGCACACTTCGTCGACCGTCAGCAGGCCGCCATTCACGGCTGCGACGACCTCGGCCTTGCGGCGCACGACCCAGCGCGTCGTCTCCGGCGGCGGAAGCGATTCGAGCGTCAGTGGCTCTCCAAGCGGTCCGATCACCTTGGCTGGGCGGATCTTCTGGTTTTCGATCATCGTTGAAACCTCGTGTGGGGCGGGGGACCCCGTCATCTCAGTAACGGCTTGTAGCCGGCGGACTTGAACGCCGGCTAAAGCGGCTCGGTAAACAACATCTTCATTCTCGTGCCCCGCAGAGGGGGGTTGCGATCAGCCGTGCAACGGCCAGGTTGAAGCAGCCGTGCGCGGGGGCAAACCAATCGGGCATGCTGTGCACGGGCGGAAGTTGCGCCTGCATCATCGCCGTCGGGCTTGCCGCCTGGCGCGCCGCGACCCCGACCATCAGCACGGCCAGGTCGGGCGGGAGCGCCACGACGGTGGCGTCGGCTTCAAATCGGGTAAAGTTCAGGTCCACGCGGCACATCCGATTGCGGTTCGAAGGGATGCTGTACGGGCAAGGTCCTAAAGGGCAGGTAAAGCTGCCGAAGATCTTTTCGATACTTTTGCATCGCGGCGGGCGAACGCCTATCTGGCGGGGCATGGATACTGGTGAATTTCAGCTGGGCGCCGATCTGGCGGGCAAGCGTATCGTCGTCGCGATGTCGGGCGGGGTCGACAGTTCGGTCGTGGCAGCGCTCGCGGCGCGGACCGGGGCCGAGACGATCGGCATCACGCTCCAGCTCTACGATCACGGCGAAGCCGTCGGGCGCGCGGGCTCGTGCTGCGCCGGGCGCGACATTCGCGATGCGCGGAGCGTGTGCGACCGACTCGGCATCGCGCATTATGTCTTCGACCACGAATCGCGCTTCCGCGACCAGGTGATCGACCGCTTCGCCGACGATTACCTCGCCGGACGCACGCCGATCCCGTGCATCCAGTGCAATATGGGGCCGAAATTCACTGACCTGCTCGCCGCCGCGCGCGATCTCGGCGCGGATTGCCTCGCGACCGGGCATTATGTCCGCCGAGTCGAAGGGGCGGGGGGTGCCGAGCTGCACCGCGCCGCCGATCCGGCGCGCGACCAGAGTTATTTCCTGTTCGCGACGACGCAAGCACAGCTCGATTACCTGCGCTTCCCATTGGGGGCGATGCCCAAGCCGCGCGTGCGCGAACTGGCGGCCGAGCTTGGCCTCGGCGTCGCGGGAAAGCCCGACAGCCAGGACATCTGCTTCGTGCCCGACGGCGATTACGCTTCGCTCGTCAAGAAACTGCGCCCCGATGCCGACACCAGCGGCGAGATCGTCGATGAGACCGGCCGCGTGCTCGGCAAGCATCGCGGGCTGATCCACTTCACCGTCGGCCAGCGCCGCGGGCTCGAGATCGGCGGGACGCCCGAACCGCTCTACGTCATCCGGCTCGATGCCGCGGCAAAGCGCGTCGTGGTCGGGCCCAAGGCCGCGCTCGGCGTGCGCGCGGCGCGGCTGAGCGGGGTCAACTGGCTGGCGGGTGCGTATCGTGGGCCGATGACCGCGAAGGTGCGCTCGCTCGCCAAGCCGGTGGCGGCGCATTTCGATGGCGAGCGCGTGGTGTTCGACGCGCCCGAATACGGCGTCGCGCCGGGGCAGGCGACGGTGCTCTATGCCGGCGACCGCGTGCTCGGCGGCGGCTGGATCGAGGAAACCGAGAGCGCGCTGGTGGCGGCGTGAACGGGTTTGCTGCGTCGGGACGCGGGCCGATAGTGAAGCGCGGGCCTAGGGCGGAGTCAGCGCCGCCGACGTCGCCTGTTGGTGGGAAGCGGCGCTAACGTATAACCGTCGCCCCGGCGAAGGCCGGGGCCTCCCCTCTGGTGTCCCGCCGCCGGTCAGGCCATCCAGAGGCCCCGGCCTCCGCCGAGGCGACGGACGAGACAATGTCTAAATTTGATAGGGAGCCGGCGGGCGGTTATTTTTCCCAATTACGATCGTCGGCCGCTAAGTCGAGAAACAGTTGCGCACGCGTTGCAAGCAACGGTGCCAGTTCATGCTCGTGCGCAGCGTTTCGGAGCTGGAAGCCTTCCGCAGGCTTCGCGCCAACCCAGCGCGCGGCGGCCTGCCGCCAACGCTCACCAATGTCGCGAAGCGCCGAGCGCGGGTTCGAGTCTTCTGAACAAGTTATGTAATCGGATGGAAAGTCGCCGGAAACGGCCCACCAGCCAACGGCTCCGGGGTGCTTGATGCTCTCAACAGCCCAGACGGACACGACCGGTATGACGTGCCACGCTGGCCAATCCGCCACGGTCGGCGTGATGAAACCTTCGTCGGACAAGTAGGCAATCACCTGCTCACGCTGCTTGGCGCACCACTGCTCATCCGCGTCTTCGTGTGGATCGTCGATCATGCGAGCACGCTATCTTGCAAGCCGAACCTCAGCAATTTGGTAACGTCCGCAATTGGTCGCCATGAAACACACGGAAGCGGCGCCAAATCGCCGGCTCATATCGCGGAAGGTCAAGGCCCCACCGCCACCCCGTCAGCATTTCGCATCCCCCGCCTCGCAGCGCGCCTCGCGCGCGCCACGCCTGATCGGCGTAGCGGTCGGCGAGTTAGGCGTGCGCCACGCGCGCGGTGAGGTCGCTCGCCCTGGCGCTGGCGGCGCGTTCGGCGATCTCGCGCTTGAGCGAATATTCGATGTCGTACCGCGGTATCATCGCAGGCCCTCTGCTCTGCAAGCGGGGGCATTATCAGCTGCTGTCACCATCGCGCTCGCGGCAGGATCGGTGATCATGCCCCGCTAGAGCACGGGTCGCCGCGTTCAACCGAGGAAGAACGTCCCCTCCATCACGGTGACGCACGATCCCCCGAGCACGACGCGCTCGCCCTCGAGCCGGCAGGTCAAATGCCCCCCACGCGCGCTTGCCTGATAGGCGGTGAATCGGTCGCGGCCGAGGCGGGCCGTCCAATAGGGCGTCATGACCGCATGCGCCGAGCCCGTCACCGGATCCTCGTCGATCCCCGCGCCCGGCGCGAACACCCGGCTGATCACGTCGGTGTCGTCGCCGGGCGCGGTGACGATCGTCAGCACGTCGACCTCGGCATCCGCACCCGCCTGCGGGTCATCGCCCGAAGGGCGGCCGAGCCGCCGGAAATCGGGATCGAGCGCGCGGATCTGGTCGGCATGGTCGAGCACGATCAGCGCATAGCGATGCGGATGCCACAGCGTCTCGACCGCCGAGTCGAGCCCGAGCGCTGCAACGATATGCGGCAGCGGCTTGGGGGAAGGCGCCCAGGCGGGCAGCGCCAGCTCATAGCTGTCGCCGGCGCGCGTGACGGTCAGAATGCCGGCCTTGCGCGTGCGGAAGCTGACCGCATCGCGTTCGGGATCGCTCGACAGCACGAAATGGCCGCTGGCGAGCGTGGCGTGGCCGCACAGCACGACTTCGTTGGTCGGGGTGAACCAGCGCAGTTCGAAATCGGCCTCGCCGCTCGCATCGGGCAGGATGAAGGCGGTTTCGCTGAGATTGTTCTCGGCGGCGATCGCCTGCAGCACGGCATCGTCGAGCCACGCGGCGAGCGGCATCACCGCGGCCGGATTGCCCGTGAAGGCTTCGCTCGCAAAGGCGTCGATTTGAACGATCGGCAGTCTCATGCGCGTTTCCCGAACCAGTGAGGGGTGACGTCGGCTTCGACCAAGGGATTGTCGGTGTCGACATGGCCCTCGGGGTCGAGATGGATCAGCAGTTCGACCTTGGGGAACGCCTTGCGCAACGCGCGCTCGACGCCTTCGACCACGACATGCGCATCCGCCACGGTGATGTCGCGCGCGACCTCCATGTGGAACTGCGCGAAATCATGCGCACCCGAATGCCGCGTGCGGAAATCGTGGATGCCCTTGATGCCCGGCTGGCGCGCGGCGACCTCGATGAAGTCGCGGCGCATGTCCTCGGGCCACTCCTTGTCCATCAATTGGTCGATCGCGCTCGACGACGCGCGGAACGCCCCGAACGCAAGCCACAGCGCGATGATGATGCCGAAGATCGGATCGGCCTGATGCCAGCCGAGATACTGGTCGAGCACCAGCGCGACGATCACCGAACCGTTGAGCAGCACGTCGGACTGGTAATGGACATTGTCGGCGACGATCGCGACCGATCCGGTGCGGCGGATCACGCTGCGCTGATAGGCGAGCAGCACCATCGTCGCGACGATCGCGATCACCGACACGCCGATGCCGAACTCCGCGCCCTGCGTTGCCTCATTACTGCCGAGCGCCATCACCGCACGCCAGGCGATGCCCGCGGCCGAAGCGGTTATGAGCATGACCTGGAACAGCGCGGCAAGCGCCTCGGCCTTGCCGTGGCCGAAGCGGTGGTCGTGATCGGCCGGCTGCGCGGCGAGGCGCACGCCGTACAGCGTGACCAGGCTCGCGAGCAGGTCGAGCCCCGAATCGGCGAGGCTGCCGAGCATCGCGACCGAACCCGTCGACCAGGCGGCATAGGTTTTCAGCGCGATCAGCCCGCACGCCATCGCCACGCTCGCGAGCGCGGCACGGACGGTATGCGGGATGGCGCGGCGCTGGTCCTCGGTCACGGGTAGAGCGATCCTTCGGTCCAGCCGTCCGCGGTGCGGGTGAAGACGCGGCGCTCGTGCAGCCGATGCGCGCGGTCCTGCCAGAATTCGATCACGGCGGGGGTGACGCGATAGCCGCCCCAGAAGGGCGGGCGCGGAACGTCCTGCCCCTCGAACTTCGCCTGCATCTCGGCGAAACGCGCCTCGAAGGTCGCGCGATCGTCGAGCGGGCGCGACTGGTCCGAAGCCCAGGCGCCGAGCTGCGAATCGCGACCGCGGCTGGCGAAATAGGCGTCCGATTCGGCATCGGTCGCGCGGGCCACGCTGCCCTCGATGCGGATCTGGCGGCGCTGCGATTTCCAGTGGAACAGCAACGCGACATGGGCATTGGCGTCGAGCTCGCCCGCCTTGCGGCTGCCGCGGTTGGTGTAGAACACGAAGCCGTCGGGGCCGTGCCCCTTAAGCAGCACCATCCGCGACGACGGGCGCCCGTCTGCGTCGGCGGTGGCGAGCGCCATCGCGTTGGAATCGTTGATCTCGCTCGCGCGCGCCTCGGCGTACCACGTGTCGAACAGCTGGAAGGGGTCATCGGCCATGGCACGCCTTTACGATTCCGCAGGCGTGCTGTCGAGAAACGGAACGACTCCCGCGTTGAAGGATTGTTGCGCTATCGAATCGGCTTCGAAACGAAGGATTTCACCGCATGGCCGCACGCGCATATTGGCAGGGGCAGATCCGGCTCGCCTTGGTCTCGATCCCGGTCGAGATCTATTCGGCGACCAAATCGGGTGCGGCGGTGAGCTTCAAGCAGATCCACGAACCGACCGGCAAGCCGATCCATTACGAAAAGGTCGTCACCGGCGTCGGCCCGGTCGACGTCGACGAGATCATGAAGGGCTTTGAGTTCGAGAAAGGCGAATATGTCCTGCTCGAACAGGACGAGATCGATGCGGTGAAGCTCGAATCGAAGAAGACGCTCGAGCTGACGCAGTTCGTCGATGCGAGCGAGATCGACGTGCTCTATTACGAGAAGCCCTATTTCGTCGTGCCCGCCGATGATCTCGCCGAAGAGGCGTTCATCGTACTGCGCGAGGCGCTGCGGCGGACCAAGAAGGTCGGGCTCGGGCAGCTGGCGATGCGCGGGCGCGAATATGTCGTGAGCCTCAAGCCGTGCGGGCGCGGCATGGTGCTCGAGACGCTGCGCTATGCCGACGAGGTCAACACGGCACAGGGCTATTTCCGCGACATTGCCGATACGACGCCCGATGCCGACCTGTTGGATCTCGCCGAAGCGTTGATCGAGAAGAAGTCGGGCGCGTTCCACCCGCAGGATTTCCACGATCGCTATGTCGATGCGCTGAAGGATCTGGTCGAGCGCAAGCGCAAGGCCAAGGGCGGCAAGATCATCGAGGAGAAGGACGACGGGAAGCCGAGCAAGGGGGCGAACGTGGTCGATCTGATGGCCGCGCTGCGCAAGTCGATGGGAAGCGCGGCGCCGGCCAAGACGGCGGAAAAGCCCGCGGCGGCGAAGAAGGCGCCGGCCAAGAAGGCGCCCGCGAAAAGCGCGCCCGCCAAGAGCGCGGCGGCGAAGAAGCGTGCCTGAGCTTCTTCTTCCCCCCTCCCGCTGGCGGGAGGGGTCGGGGGGGGGGGGGGGGGGGGGGGGGGGGGG